>JAIRRM010000093.1 GCA_031255975.1 Propionibacteriaceae bacterium
ATGCCCTGGTTCCAGCGTCACGTCGGGCAGTTGATAGCTGCGGTTGCCGTTGGTGGAGAGCGCGTAATCGGCCAGATTTACCGGGTTGGTGCCGTTGTTGCGCAGTTCGACCCAGTCGTAGAACTGGCCGCCGTTCTGCGCCAACACCGAGTTGTTTTGGTTGGCCACCTCCGAGATCATCAGCCCCGCCCGATTGGGCTGCGCTTCCGCCATGAACTTGGCCACACCGGCCTCGTCATTCGGATAGCCGGGGCTGATGAGCCGCGATTGGTAGCTGCCAGCGGCACCGCGCAACAGCGCCAGACCATTCATCAGCCCGTCATACTCGACCATGTCCAGCACCATGCCACCACAACTCAATACGGCGACTCCGGTCTCACTCGACAGGCGAAACCCCGTCGCCAGGGCGATATCCGGAGAATCGTGGGTGTAGGCGGTGAACAGTTCCCCGGGCCGCAACGTGATCTCAGGAAGCTGCCAACGAAACGGCCTGGAGGTGGTGTCGGAGAGATAGCAGTTGGCCAGTTCCAACGGCTCGGCACCGGTGTTCAGCAACTCGATGTACTCCGGAAGCCTGTCTTGAAACACCCAGTTGGCGGCGTTGCGGGGCAGTATCTCGTTTATCAGCAACGGGGACGTATCGGTATCAGTTATCAGGAGTGACGCCAGATAAGCCTGGAACCCCTCCGGCGTGTTCGGGTGCCCGGGGGTTATCAGCTCGCTCACCACCCACGCTCCGGCGGCATCCCGCGCCAGCACCTGATTGGAGGCGACGGGGACGGTTTTCACCGCGTCGATGACCCGTCCATTCGGGGCGGTCAGCGACACCGTCTCGCCGCCACCCGAGGTGAGCCGGAAATCGACGTTTAGTCCTTCGGCCCTAACCCCGGTGAGGTACAGCACCAAATACGCGCCGGGCTCGATGGTGACGCGAGGAAACACCCAACGCACCTCGT
Organism: Propionibacteriaceae bacterium; assembly: GCA_031255975.1. GTDB lineage: Bacteria > Actinomycetota > Actinomycetes > Propionibacteriales > Propionibacteriaceae > WRGV01. Next base: position 957 of record JAIRRM010000093.1, read on the forward strand.
CGTCGCGGTCGGAGAGGCCGTAGTTATAAAGATCCACGGGTTCAGTGGTGCCGTTGAACAGCTCAACGTACTCGGTGGGGGTACCGGATGGGCCAACCACCGCGCCGTTGGCGGACGGAGAGATTTCGTTCAGCACCAACGCGCTACCTGCGGGGGGAACCGTTAGCTGGCCAGCGGCCTCGTCGCGGATGAAAAATGACAACCAGCCCAGCAGTCCGATGACAAGTAACAGGACAGCCAAAACCGGGAGGTCGCGCCTGACGCGTGGCCATTCTAGTATCACCTTGCCAGCCCCCGTCGCCGCCGACACTTCCTACGCCGTCGGCAGTCTACCACCATCGGCCCGACACCATCTTCGCATGGACATCGTTGAAGCCTGAATGCGTTTTAGTATCAATACAGCACCGTGGCCATTTCACCCACCTGCTTGAAGCCAAGCGCGGCGTACATACGGCGGGCCCGTACGTTGTAATCATTGACGTACAGGCTCACCCGGGGCCACGTCTCCCGGATATGTTTGAGCGCCTGCGCCATCAGCGCGGCGGACATTCCCTGTCCACGGTAGCGCCGATCCAACCACACCCCCTGCACCTGGGCGACATAAAGCGTGGCGGCACCAACGTCGGCCTTGAACCAGTAATCCAGGCCGGTCTTGGCTCCAAACGCCCTCCGGGAACGCAATAACGAATGCACGTACTGTCGGTAAGAATCGGAAGCGTCGTACGGGGAATCCCCCACCTCTTCCAGATACATCTTCACCGCGGCCTGGTAGTACGGCTCCAAATCGGCAAGCGGCACCGGTACCACACGTGGGTCAGCCGACACCGTCGGTTCTCGATCCAGCAACAGCACCGGTTGGTGTGGCCTGAGACTACGGGTCAACGCCCACGTCTCGCCCCAGCGCACACTCAACTGGCGGTGCAACGCCAAAACCTCAGCGGCTGGCCCCATGATGGCCTTGGTGGACTGCCGCTTCCCTATCAGATCGGCGAACGCCCGCAGCGCTTCGTCATCGTCTCCCACCGGCATGAGGTTATTGCCCTGATAAAGGGCGGACACCAGTACACCGTCGCGGAAGAACCCCAATATCCGTCCACCGGGAGTCGCCACCCCAAGACGGGCACTGGCCACCCGGGAACCGATGAAGATGGTCTCCCCCTCCTTGGGGGCCAATAACCGCAACAACGCGGCGCGATCACCTTCGTCCAGGGTGCGCACCCCGGCGAACTTGGCGGCCTGTCGCCCACCGGGAAGCCTCACCCCATGCCTCCGTCCGAGGCGGCATCGGTTATGGCGGCGGATACCGTTGCCGCGTCGTTATCTGGCATATCGGCGGCGATCTCGTCCGCCAGCGCCAACAGGGTGGGCACAATCTCACGTTCGGGAACGGTACGGATCACCTCGCCTTTCACGAAGATCTGACCTTTGCCGTTGCCGGAGGCAACCCCTAAGTCGGCTTCGCGCGCTTCGCCGGGACCGTTGACGATGCACCCCATCACCGCGATGCGTAGCGGCTTTTTGAGATCTTTCAGCCCCTCGCTCACCTCATCGAGCAGCCGGAACACATCCACCTGGCAGCGACCGCAGGTGGGGCAAGAGATAATCTCCAAAGTACGAGGACGCAGCCCCAGCACTTCCAGTAACTTGGTGCCTACTTTCACCTCCTTGACCGGCGGCGCGGAGAGGGAGACCCGGATGGTGTCACCGATGCCCTCCGCCAGCAGCACCGAGAACGCGGCAACGCTTTTGATGGTGCCCTGGAACGCCGGGCCGGCTTCGGTTACGCCCAGATGCAACGGGTAATCACAGGCGGCTGATAGCTGCCGGTATGCCTCAATGGTGGTGAGCACATCGTGGTGTTTCACCGAGATCCCGAAGTCGGTGAAACCCACCTCCTCGAACAGACGGGCCTCGTTCAGCGCCGATTCCACCAACGCCTCCGGGGTGGCCTTGCCGTATTTGGCAAACAGCCGGTTATCGAGCGATCCGGCGTTGATACCGATACGCAGTGCGGTGCCATGCGCGGTAGCGGCTTTGGCGATGGCGGCGATCTGGTCATCGAATGCCCTGATGTTGCCAGGGTTTACCCGCACTCCGGCGCATCCGGCTTCGATGGCGGCGAACACATAGCGGGGCTGAAAGTGGATGTCGGCGATGAGCGGTACCGGACAGCGCTCCACCAAGGCGGCCAGCGCGTCCGCATCCTCCTGACGCGGCACGGCCACCCGTACGATGTCACACCCCGCCGTGACGCATTCGGCTATCTGTTGCAAGGTTGCGTCGATGTCATGTGTGGGGGTGGTGGTCATCGTCTGTACCGTGATCGGCGCGTCGCCACCGATGCACAGATTACCCAGCTTCACCTTGCGGGTGGCACGGCGGGCGAACGTTGCACTCATGCACCCAAGGTTAGCGCGGGTTCGGCAGCTCCGGGTGATCGGCAACGCCACCGCGAGACTCGTGGCCACGTACCCCACCTATGAGCCGCAGCAGCGCTCAACGGCCACCAAGCATCCGGCGGGCAGCCTCACGCGCCCAGGTATCGGCGGCCAACACGTCGGGCAACGTCAGCTTGGCGTCGGCCACCAACCCGCAACTCAGATGCTGATCCAACACCGCCGTGATGGTGCGTGAGATGTCAAGGAAACCACAGGCCCCGTCGCAGAAGGCGTCTACCGCCACCTCATTGGCGGCGTTGAATACTGCCGGGGCGGTGCCGGCGATGGTTCCAGCACGACGGGCGTCGGCGAGCGCGGTGAAGACCGTCTCGTCCACCGGCTCGAACGTCCAGGCCACCGGAGCGTCCCAGACGCAAGGACGGGCCACCGCGGACAGGCGCTCGGGCCAGGTCAGCCCCAACGCGATGGGCAGTCGCATATCCGGCGGTGATGCCTGCATTATGAGCGCGCCGTCTACGAACTCCACCCCGGAGTGGATGATGGATTGTGGGTGTGCCACCACGGTGATGCGCTCAATGGGCACGTTGAACAACAGTTGCGCCTCAATGACCTCTAACCCTTTGTTGACCATGGTGGCAGAGTTGATGGTGACGACCCGTCCCATAGCCCAGGTGGGATGTTTCAATGCCTGCGCCGGTGTCACCTCGGCCAGTTCGGCCAGGCTACGTCCCCGGAACGGCCCACCAGAGGCGGTAAGCAGGATGCGGGAGATCTCCCGATGGGTACCGGCGCGCAACGCTTGGGCGATAGCGGAATGCTCCGAATCCACCGGCACTATCTGGTTTGGTGCAGCGGCAACGCTCACCAACCGGCCGCCGATAACCAACGATTCTTTATTAGCCAACGCCAACGTCTTATCGCTTTCCAACGCTGCCAAAGTGGCACCCAAACCAGCAGCTCCGGTGATGCCGTTTAACACCACATCGGCGGCATCGTATGAAGCTGCAGCGATGATACCTCTCTCACCTGCCAACAACCTGAAGTTAGGGGTTGTCATGCCACGTACAGCGGCTACTTTACGTAATGCTTCCTCGAAACCTGGAAGTGCATTCTCATCAGCCAACGCCACTAGTTTTGGTGTGAACTCCATCACCTGTTCAGCGAGCAACCTTATGTTGCCACCACCGGCGGCCAATGCCACCACTTTTAGTTCGTTTGGGTGGGCACGCACCACATCCAATGCTTGAGTTCCTATAGAGCCAGTAGCTCCCAGCACACAGACCTTCCTCATGAGCCCACCTTTCCTTTAAGCGGTCGCCTTTTCTGAAACGCCGTTTGGTGAATCATCATGGTTTTAAAGCCCCAGGGCTACTCCGGCGTCACCATCCGCTCT
>JAIRRM010000124.1 GCA_031255975.1 Propionibacteriaceae bacterium
GGTTGTACTCTGCGGAGAACCCGAGCGCTGCGTATAGCACCAGCTACTCTCCGCTGCACTTGGCTTTGAGCCTTTTCAGTTACGTGCGGGCATGGTTGTCTAGATGCTTGGGAGTTTTGTCCGGGACATCCGCCACTTTGGTGACGGTGGCGTTCGCCGCGCTGGTGATGTTTCTCGTCATCAAACCAGCCACTCGGGGTCGTACTCTGATGTGGATCGGGCTGGCTGTGGCGTTGCTGATTCCGGTGCTGCCGCTTACTAACCACCGGGAGACGTACTACACCTATCCAGCTTCGGTGGGTTTCTGCTGCTTGTTGGCTGAGGGAGCCGGAGTTGTGTTGCCACTGTTGTGGCGGTTGGCGGCGAAGATGCGCCCCGGCTTGGTGGCCGGCGTCGCCGTGGTGTTGGGCGCTGCGATGCTGCTTTCGGGTTCATGGGCAGCCACTAGGTCGGCCCGGAGCTTCTGGGGCTTCGGTGGGCCCTATCGCATGAGTTGGCTCTCCCTAGAAAGAGTGGCCAGGTTGACTGTGCCCGGCGACGCATTGGTAATCGATTGCCAAGATAGCTGCAAAGCTCTTGTGCTGGATTTCCATGGCGATCGCGGCATCCACTTCCTGTTATGGCGCGACGACATCGACGTGGTGTTCACCTCGGATGCGGGAGAACTCACCGATGAGGGGGGAGTTGTCATTGAATGGGTCTACCGTGGCGGCAGCGTAGTCGCGCAGCAGGCCGAGGCACCACGAGCAGTAGGGCCAAATGTTGTGGCGAGGTGGAACGCGAAACTCGGCATGTTCGAAGCGGCGAACGCGTAACGCCGCCAGCCTTAACCCCGACGAGTTCGCACTTATCACCCGCTTCTACGAGGCGAGCCAACAGGCCAACGGCTAAGCCGCGCTCAACCGTTGGCCTGGCACGCGCCGGTGGCTGGGCTCACACCTGTGGTTGATCCCCGCCCAATCCGGTGCCGTGCTGCGGGTCGAAATAGCCTGGCGACGGCGTTGACGGCTGAACCGGGCTGGGTTGAGTCGGCGTCGCATACGGCGCTGCCGGTGATGGGGTTTCGTAGGAAGTTGTCGTCGGTGGTGGCGGCGGTGGCGGGGTTCCGTAAGAAGTTGCCACTGGCTGTGGCGGGTACGGTTGTGGCTGCCCGTAGCCCGGATATCCGTAGCCCTGCTGTGCCGCGTACTGCTGCTGGTAGTAGTAGGCATTCTGCGCTTGCTGTGCGGCGGCTTGGGCTTTGCGCTTTCGGATCATCCGGTAGCCGACGAAGCCACCGACTCCAAGCACTGCGGCACCCGCCGCGATACCGATCACCATGAGCCAGGGGAATGTAGCCGTGTCAGAACCGCTGGCTTGTAGTCCCTCTGTGCTGAGGATGTCGCTAATGCTGCTCCAGGTGACGGTGGTGCCGGACACGGTGGACGACAGATTGTGGCTAGTGACCGATCCGGGGAACTTCACCTTGACGGTGATGATGGAGAAAACATCCTCTATCTCCCCCATGCCGCCGGTGTCGATGCCGTTTTCCGGGTACATGGCGAAGTGGTACTCGCCATCCACATGGGTGAGGGTGATGCCGAAATCCATGCTCGCGTCGGTGATGTTGGTGGTGTACATCGCCCGGCAGCCGATATTTTCACTTTCGCTGTATGGCTCCAACTTGCGCGTGGACGGCATCATCTCGCCAAAGCTTTCCATGGTGCACAGATCGGTGATCTGCATCATTTTGGCGAACTCTTTTGACATGCTGAGATCTATGGTGATGTTGATCTCGTCGTCGTTGACGATAGTTATGGTCTCCTCCATGTTGATGCAGCCGCCGAGCAGCAACGCCAAGGGAGCGAGCAGGAGTGGGTACCAGCGCTTCTTCATGTCCCGAAGTCTACGGGATCAGGGCGCGAAACAACGGGGGTATCGGACGGTAGAAAAGCACTGTCAAGTGGGAAACCAGTGATTACGTGCGGTAGAGTCTTCGCGTGGTTCTAATGCTGACTTGGCCGGTGGTCACTCTTTCCGTCCTGCTCATAATCCTAAGCGGCATCCTGACGATGTTCATTTTGCTGCACAAGGGCAAGGGTGGGGGCATGGGTGACCTTTTTGGTGGCGGCATGACCAACTCTATGGGAGGCGCGTCGGTGGCCGAGCGCAACCTTGACCGCTTCACCGTTGTCATCGGTGCCCTCTGGGTTTTGGTTATCGTGGCTTTGCTGATGATCTATCGCTTCGGCGATGCGCTGGGTACCGACACCGATCCTTCCGCAAATCCTTCTGCCACCGTCAGTGCTCCGGTCACACCCGGCACGAACGGTTAGTATTTCTGGTCTTTCCGGTAGACGTGAAATGGGGCACCCACCGCGAAGGTGGATGCCCCATTTGCGTGTCCTGATTCGCGTATCCTGGGCCGCGAAACTGTTGTTCTAAGCGTCCCAGTCGTCATCCCTGGTCGTGGTTACACGCTCCCAGGGTTCGTCGTCCAGGATGCCGCTTCTGGCTTTGGCTGCGTCCAACTCCCGCTTGACATCTGGTAGGTCGAGCCCGATGCGCATCGCGTAGAAGGAGCGGTAGACGAACACGCAGGCGATCACGAAGAAGACCCCAGCGCCGATGTAGGTGAGTCGGGCGTTGCCTTCGGCGGCGAACGCCACTCCGAGTTCCACCGCCAGCAAACCGAACAACGTCGAGAACTTGATGATCGGGTTCAGCGACACCGATGAGGTGTCCTTGAACGGGTCGCCCACCGTGTCACCAACCACCGAGGCATCGTGCAGTGGGGTGCCCTTGGCGTCCAGATCCACTTCGACCAGCTTTTTGGCGTTGTCCCAGGCCCCACCGGCGTTTGCCATGTAAATAGCCTGATAGAGGCCGAACAAGGCGATCGAGATGAGGTAGCCGATGAATAGATACGGATCGGCGAACGCGAACGCCAACGTGGCGAAGAACACTCCGAAGAAGATATTTATCATGCCTTTCTGCGCGTACTGCGTGCAGATCTGCACCACCTTCTTGGAGTCTTCCACAGAGGCCTTCGTTTCGCCGTCCAGGTGCATATTCTGGCCGATGAACTCCACCGCGCGGTAGGCACCGGTGGACACCGCCTGCATAGAGGCACCGGAGAACCAGTAGATGATGGCCCCGCCAGCCACCAGGCCGAGCAGGAACGGCGCGTGAATCAGCGAGAGCTTGTCGGTGTTTTCGGTGAGTTTATCGGTGAGGCTCATCATGATGGAGAAGATCATGGTGGTGGCACCCACCACGGCGGTACCGATCAGCACCGGCTTGGCGGTGGCCTTGAAGGTGTTGCCGGCACCGTCGTTCTCCTCTAGGAGATGCTTGGCGCGCTCCCATTCTGCGTCGAAGCCGTAATCGCGTTTAATCTCTTCGGTGATGCCGGGCAGTTCCTCAATGGTGGACAGCTCATACACGCTCTGGGCGTTATCGGTGACCGGGCCGTACGAATCGACCGCGATGGTCACCGGCCCCATGCCGAGGAACCCGAATGCCACCAGGCCGAACGCGAAGATCGCCGGAGCCAGCATCAACGAAGACAACCCGAGTGTCGAGATCAGGAATGCGCCACCCATCAAGCCGACGATGGCGATGCCAAGCCAGAAACCGGAGAAATTGCCGGAGACCACGCCAGCCAGAATGTCGAGGCTGGGGCCGCCTTGCTGTGCCGAGACCACCACTTCGCGTACGTGCTTGGAGTTGGTGGACGTGAACGCCTTCACCAGTTCGGGGATGAGCGCGCCAGCGATAGTGCCACACGAGATGATGAGCGACAGCTTCCACCACATGCCATCGTCCAAGTCGCTGATAAGGGCGTACGACGTGACGAAGGTGAGCGCGATGCAGGTCGCGGAGGTGAGCCACACCAGGTTAGACAGCGGGCGCTCGAAGTCCATCAGGTCGGTGAGCTGGTAGCGGGCCTTGGTGTACGCCGCGTTGATGGCGTATGACAGGAAGGAGGCCACCACCATCACGATGCGGATGGAGAACACCCACACCAGCAACTGCACCTGGTGTATCGGATTGGCCACTCCCAGCAGAATAAAGGTGACCAAAGCCACGCCGGTTACGCCATACGTCTCGAAACCGTCTGCGGAGGGCCCCACCGAGTCGCCGGCGTTGTCGCCGGTGCAGTCGGCGATCACACCGGGGTTGCGGGCGTCGTCTTCTTTGATGTGGAAGACGATCTTCATCAGGTCGGCGCCGATGTCGGCGATTTTGGTGAAGATACCACCGGCGATGCGCAGCGCGGATGCCCCCAACGACTCGCCGACGGCAAATCCGATGAAGCACGATCCAGCGACCTCACCCGGCAAGAACACCAAAATAAGTAGCATCATCATCAGTTCGAGGCTGATGAGCACCATGCCGACGCTCATACCCGACTGCATCGGAATGGCGTGGCAGGGATACGGCTTGCCTTTAAGAGCCGCGAACGAGGTGCGCGAGTTGGCGAACGTGTTGATGCGAATGCCGTACCAAGCGACACTGTACGAACCGGCCATGCCGATGAGGCTGAACGCCAGGATCAACGCCACCCGGGCAAATGAGAAACCGACCAGCACTTTGTAGTAGGTGAAGATGACGGCCCCGATGAATACCCACAACAGCATCAGGAAGCGGCCCTGCTGCTGTAGGTAAGCCTTACAGGTGGTGTAAATGAGTTCGGATACCTCGCGCATCGACTGATGCACCGGCAGGTTGTGCAGCTTGGTGTAGGTGTATAGGCCGAACGCCAAGCCGAGCGCGCAGACGATCAGGCCGATGGCCAGCAGGTTGGCACCGTTGATGCCGCCGAGGAAGGTGACCGTGGCGAGATCGGGTACGACGAGGTTTGCCTCGCCACCGACTTCGTGGCCGGGGCCCCCTGGATCTGGGGCGCAACTGGAGAGCAGTGTAGTAATCAGTGTTATCGCCCCCAGGCCAAGCCAAAACGGCTTCTTGACCCGGGAGCTCCGCTGAGAGTCGGTGGACGTGTTTCCTGAATCTGTTGCTACCACGTGAGATCCCTCGTCAGTGAGTTCGGTTTTCCTTATGGCGAGGTGAGTGACACCTCGGCCCCTGGGCATTCGATGAGGATAGTTCTTGGATGATGGCTCCATCGTCACCGTTCCACCCATTGAAAGCCGGGGGCTGGTGCCAGTCTAGCGGTAGGGAGAATGCCTGGCCAGTACGGCGCTGTCCCGTGTCTCAGGTTGATAACCCATCGTATTTACGCAAGAATAACGTTGTGAAAAGCGCTGGAGCGCAGCCGCTGGCTGGCGATGACTCCACCCGGCAACGGGTGTTGTCAGCTATTCTGACGCACGGCCCACTGACCGCCGCCGCACTTGCTGACAATCTCGGGCTGACCGCTGCCGCCATTCGGCGGCACCTGGAAGCTTTGGTGAGTGATGGAGCCTTAGAGCCAGTGTTGGTGAACCGACGCGGTCCGCGGGGCCGGGGCCGTCCGGCCAAAATGTTCGTTCTCACCGAATCCGGTAGGGCACGCTTTCATAACTCTTACAGCGACATCGCGTTACAGGCCATCGCCGAGTTGGTGCGTGCCGTCGGACCTTCAGGGTTAGACCGGTTGGCCGAGGCGTTCTTCGGCCCGACCGGGGCAGAGTTCACCACGGCGCGCGCGGAGCATCCGAGCGAATCCGCGGCTGTGGCGTTGGCGGCGGCTTTGGACGACGGGGGGTTCGTGGCGTCTGTGGACAAGCTGCCAAGCGGAGAACAACTGTTGCAGCACCACTGCCCGGTGGCGGACATCGCCCGTGCGTACCCCCAGCTTTGTGAGATCGAGACGCAGTTCATCGCGCGGCTCCTCGACAGTCATGTACAGCGCTTGGCGACAATCGCCCACGGCGATGGCGTATGCACCACCCACATCCCCAAACCGGTGGCCGCCGACAAGACGCTCGGAAATCCGCAACAAATCAGTGGAAGAAATCAGTCCACAGCGAAGGTTGAAATGGTATGACCGACACCGCGATGACGCAGGCGGAGCAGATCGAATCGCTCTCGACGTACAAGTACGGTTGGCATGACTCCGACGCCGCCGGTGCGGTGGCGAAGCGTGGCTTGGACGAATCCGTGGTGCGCGGCATTTCGGCCATCAAAGACGAGCCGGAGTGGATGCTGGCTAAACGCCTCAAAGCGTTGGAACTGTTCAAGAAGAAGGCGATGCCCACCTGGGGTGGCGACCTC
>JAIRRM010000148.1 GCA_031255975.1 Propionibacteriaceae bacterium
GGGTAGACTGCTACGTATGGCTACCCCAGCGTTGCACCTTGACGATTTCGATCCGAATACTCCGGCCACCACCGACTTGTTCCGCCATGTGAACGGGAGCTGGATGGCCCGGACGGCGATCCCGGACGACAAAGGCTCCTTCGGAGCGTTCGAGCAGCTTAGGGAGAACTCCGACCAGGCGGTACGCGACATCATCACCACGTTGGAACCGGACGGCGACCCGACCTCCGAAGTGAGTAAGATCGCTGGATTGTTCCAAACTTTCATGGACGAGGACACCGCGAACGCGGCTGGGGTGGCCCCGCTGGCCCCGATTCTGGAACGAATCAGCGCCATCACATCGCTTACGGATCTTGCGCGTTATCTCGGCTGGGCGATGCGCCATGGCGTCGGTGGGCTTTTCGACTTCGAGACGGACGCCGACCCCGGCGATCCGAAACGCTACGTGTTGTTCATCGGGCAGGACGGGCTGGGGCTACCCGACGAGGAGTATTACCGTCTCGACGAGCACGCCGAAACCCGTACCAAGTACCTTGCGCATCTCGAACGGATGCTGGCCCGTATCGCCGATCCGGCCCCAGCCGCAAACGCGAAAGCCGTGTTCGACTTGGAGACCGCCATCGCCGGCCACCACTGGGACAAGGTGCGTTGCCGCGACATCCAGCAGATGTACTACCCGCAAACCTGGGATGATTTCACCGCGCTTACGCCACAGTTCGACTGGGCGGCCTTCCTCGCCGGTGCTGGGCTCACCGCTGACCAATTCCCTCAGATCATCAACGCCAATCGCACCTTCCTGCCCGAAGTTGGCCCGCTGCTGAACGACGTGCCGTTGGCCACATGGCAGGCATGGGCGCGTTGGAACGTCATCAACGGCTTTGCCGCGTACCTCGACGCCGACACCGTGGAGGCCAACTTCGACTTCTACGCTCGCACCCTGAACGGCGTGCCGGTGAACCGGGAACGCTGGAAGCGCGGCGTCGGCTTCGCGCAGGGCGTGATGGGTGAGGCCATCGGCAAGTTGTACGTGGCGCGCCACTTCCCGCCCGAGGTCAAGGCCCGGATGGACGAATTGGTGGCCAACCTGCTGGCGGCGTACCGTCGCTCCATCGGCGAACTCACCTGGATGGGTGAAGCGACCAAGGCCGAGGCGCTGAAAAAGCTCGCTGGTTTCCGTCCCAAGATCGGTTATCCCGGCAAATGGCGCGACTACTCCGCGCTCAGCGTCGTCCAGGGTGACCTGGTCGGCAACGTATTGGCCGCCGAGGAGTTCGATTTCGAGTTCCACATCAACCAACTCGCTGAGCCGGTAGACCCTGAAGAATGGTTCATGTTCCCACAGACCGTCAACGCCTACTACCACCCGATGCGCAACGAGATCGTGTTCCCGGCGGCCATCCTGCAACCGCCGTTCTTCAATCCGAACGCCGACGACGCGGTGAATTACGGCGGCATCGGAGCGGTCATCGGCCACGAAATCGGCCATGGTTTCGACGACCAGGGCAGCGAGTTCGACGGCGACGGGAACCTGCGTGACTGGTGGAGCGAAAGCGACCACGCTGAGTTTAAGAAACTCACTACCGGGCTGGTGGCGCAATACGACGGGTTGCATCCAGCGGAAGCCCCGGAGGCATCCGTCAACGGCGAACTCACCCTGGGTGAGAACATCGGTGACTTGGGCGGGTTGGGCATCGCGTACCAGGCGTGGCTTATCGCAAACGGCGGCACCGCCCCCACCGAACCGATTGACGGTTTCACGCCCACCCAGCGGTTGTTCTTGTCGTGGGCGGCGGTGTGGCAGACGAAGATGCGCCCTGAGGCGCGTAGTGAACGTGTCGCCACCGACCCGCATTCGCCAGAGGAGTTCCGCTGCAACGTCACGGTGCGTAACGTTGACGCTTTCCATGAGGCGTTTGGCACCCAACCCGGTGACGCCATGTGGCTTGAACCTGGGGAACGTATCCGTATCTGGTGAGTTGGTTAGACGTGAAGAAAGTAGACCCCCAGCCGGTGCTCCGGTTGCTTTTCTTCCCACTGGCACTGCTTTATTACGAGGCGGTACTGGCTATCTTCACCGGTACCGCGCTGTGGCACAAGTGGGGTTACGTCGTGGCGTTTTCCGTGGCTATCGGCTTGGTGTTTCATCTCGTGGCCAGCGCTCCATCCACCGCGAAGTGGAGCAAGCGTGTTGGGGTGTTGCTGCTGGTGATTCCGGCGCTCTGGTTCATCACCGAAGCGCTCATCTGGCAGTCGTTCCGGGTGTTTATGAGCCCCTTCTTCATGGGTGAGAACGCAGAAGGGGTCGCCGGGTCGTACGCGCTCCGTATCGGACGCATCGTACTTTCTGGGCTGCCGCTGTTCGCCGTCTATGCGCTGCCGAGTATCGCGTATCTGCTGCTGCACAAACGGGTGCCGTACGTGCGGTTGCATATCGGTCGGGCGCTCGTCGTGGTGTTAGCCATCGCGCTGACGCAAGGTGGTGCCTTGGCTGTCATCCGTCTCGACAATAGGGCGCTGGTGCCAGATGCCACCTACTACGGCAGCGGGTTCCTGTTCGACGCGGCGGTGCCCCGTTTCGGATTGTTAAGCGCCACCCGCCTTGATGTGATGTACGCGTTGTTCGGCGCACCGACGG
>JAIRRM010000176.1 GCA_031255975.1 Propionibacteriaceae bacterium
GGCAAGCGAGTGGATTACTCCGGTCGTTCCGTGATCGTGGTGGGCCCGCAACTCAAGCTGCACCAGTGCGGTCTGCCGAAAAACATGGCGTTGGAGTTGTTCAAGCCGTTCGTGATGAAGCGTCTGGACGATCTCAAGATCGCGCAGAACATCAAAGCAGCCAAGCGCATGGTGGAGCGGCAGCGTTCGCAGGTGTGGGAAGTGCTGGAGGAGGTCATCAAGGAGCACCCGGTGCTGCTGAACCGCGCCCCAACGCTGCACCGTCTCGGTATTCAGGCGTTCGAGCCGCAACTCATCGAGGGCAAGGCAATTCAGCTACACCCACTGGTGTGCGCCGCTTTCAACGCGGACTTCGACGGCGACCAGATGGCCGTTCATCTGCCGCTTTCCGCTGAGACACAGGCCGAAGCCCGGTTGTTGATGCTCTCCACCAACAACATCCTGAAGCCGGCTGATGGTCGCCCGGTGGCGCTGCCCAGCCACGAGATGATTATCGGCATGTACTACCTGACGATGGATCTCGACGCTCTGAAGGGCGAGGGTCGGGTGTTCTCCAACGTGGCTGAGGCGCTGATGGCGTTTGATCGTCACGAGATTGATGTGCGCGCCAAGGTGAAGATCAAGTTCACCGGCATCACCCCGCCGAAGGACTATGACGCTCCGCTGCGCGCCGACGGCTCCATGGTGCTGGAAACCACGCTCGGCAAGGCCATCTTCAATGAGGCCATGCCAGAGGGGTATCCGTACGTGAACTACCACGTCGGCAAGAAGCAGATCTCGGCCATCGTCTACGACATCGCTGACAACTATCCGCGCACTGTCATCACCGATGTGTTGGACAAGTTGAAGGACATGGGCTTTAAGTGGGGCACCCAGTCCGGCGTTACCGTGTCCATCGGCGACGTGCAGACTCCGCCGAACAAGCCGGAACTGTTGGCTGGCTACGAGAAGAAGGCCGCCAACATCAAGGCGCAGTTCGACATGGGTGCGACGACGGAGGGCGAGCGTAAGGCTGACTTGGTGAATCTGTGGACGAATGCCACCGAAGAACTCACCAAGGAGATGGAGAAGAACTTCACGAAGACCAACCCGATCTTCATGATGGTCGATTCGGGTGCTCGTGGTAACCTCACCCAGATGCGTCAGATCGCCGCTATGCGCGGTTTGGTGGCGAACCCGAAGGGCGAGATCATCGAGCGGCCCATCAAGTCGAACTTCCGCGAAGGGCTGACGGTGTTGGAGTACTTCATCTCCACCCACGGTGGCCGTAAGGGGCAGGCTGATACCGCATTGCGTACCGCTGACTCCGGTTACCTCACCCGTAGGTTGGTGGACGTGTCGCAGGATGTAATCATTCGCGAAGAGGATTGTGGTACGGACCGTGGCCTCGTCAAGGCACTCACCACCACCGACCGCGAGGGCAACACGGTGTCGCTCAGCGGCGACCTGCTCGATCTTGGCATCCATGGCCGCGTGCTCGCAGAAGATGTGTTGGACGCCAAGGGCAAAGTGGTGCTGTCGGCGGGAACCGACATGACCGCCGTAGATACCAAGGCAGCCATCGCCGCCGGGGCCACCGAGCTAAGGGTGCGTTCCGTGCTTACCTGTGAGGCTGTCTCCGGGGCCTGCGCCAAGTGCTATGGCCGCTCACTGGCCTCCGGCAAGCTGGTGGATGTGGGTGAGGCCGTGGGCATTCAGGCCGCGCAATCCATCGGTGAACCGGGTACACAGTTGACGATGCGTACCTTCCATACCGGTGGTGTGGCCGGTGACGACATCACCTCCGGTCTGCCGCGCGTGGTGGAACTGTTCGAGGCTCGTACCCCCAAGGGCAAGGCCCCGATCGCCGAGGCCTCCGGGCGGGTGCGGATCGAGGAGGCCGAGGGCGGTCGCGGCTCGAAGAAGCTCACCATCGTGCGTGACGACGGTGAGCCCGACGTCGAGTACCCGCTACCCAGGCGCGCTCGACTGGAGTGGGATCTGCCCAACGGAGGCAAGCGCCGTATCGCCGATGGCGATCATGTGGAGGTCGGGGAGCAGCTCACCGCTGGCACCATCGATCCACAGGATGTGCTGCGGGTACGTGGTGTGCGCAAGGTGCAGGAGCACCTGGTGGAAGAGGTGCAGAAGGTGTACGCCACCCAGGGCGCGCCCATTCACGACAAGCACATCGAGATCATCATCCGGCAGATGCTGCGTCGCGTCACCGTCATCGATTCCGGCGACACCGACATGATGCCTGGCGATCTGATCGACCGCCAGTTGTTCGAGGCGAAGAACCGCGCCACGGTGGACGACGGCGGGCAGCCCGCGGAGGGTCGCCCGGTGTTGATGGGTATCACCAAGGCATCGTTGGCCACCGATTCGTGGCTGTCGGCCGCTTCATTCCAGGAGACCACCAAGGTACTGACGGACGCCGCTATAAACGCCAAATCCGATCACCTGCTGGGTCTGAAGGAGAACGTTATCCTCGGCAAGCTGATCCCCGCCGGTACCGGCCTGGAGCGTTACCGCTCCATCCGGGTGCATCCGACCGCAGACGCCCAACCGATCGCGCTCTCCGGTTTCCAGGCGGATCTGGATTACGGCAGCCTAGATTACGATGACCTCTATCCGAAGGATCTCGACTTCCGAGACGATTTCGAGTGATCGAGTCGAGGGCCGGGCGGCACAGCCGCCTGGCCTGGCTCGGCTCCGTCGCCGTGGCGATACGTCATCGTGGGGACATACACGTCATCGCGGGGGCATATGCGTCATCGCGGGCTTGACCCGTGATCTCATGTCTCGTTTGGCTTGGCTCGGCTCCGTCGCCGCGACGTATACCTATCTGCCGTAGCGGCGTTCGCGCTGGGCATAGGAGCGCAGGGCACGGAGGAAGTCCACGTAGCGGAAGTCCGGCCAGAGCGCCTCGCAAAAGTAAAACTCGGAGTGTGCGCTCTGCCACATCAGGAATCCGGAGAGCCGTTGCTCCCCGGAAGTGCGGATGATGAGGTCGGGGTCAGGTTGACCCGCCGTGTAGAGGTGGGCGGCGATCTGGTCAACCTCCAGCGTCTCGGCGAGTTCCGCAAGCGTGGTGCCGTTGGCGGCCTCCTCGGTGAGCAGTTCGCGCACCGCATCGCGTAGTTCGTGGCGGCCACCATAGGCGACGGCGACGTTCACCTGAGTGCCAGGGCGGCGGGGCATAGTGGGATTTCCGGCGGCATATAGCTGGTCGGCGACCATCGCTGGCAACAGATCAAGGTCACCCACCACCTGCACCCGCAGGCTGGGATCTGCTGCGAGATCACGCACCAAGCCGGAGATCACTTCCAACAACGGTTCGAGTTCATCATCGGCGGAGCGTTGCAGATTGTCGGTGGAAAGCACCCAGAGTGTGACCGTGCTGATGCCGAGTTCTTGACACCAGCTTACGAACTCGGAAAGTTTCGTCGCTCCGGCCTGATAGCCGACGACCAACGGCGACTCCGGGGCGTTTGCCCTAGCCCAACGACGATTCCCGTCCGCCAACACCGCGACGTGTCGGGGCAGCGCGGCGGGTTTGAGGCCGCGACGCAGCCAATTGGCGTACAAGCGGTAAACCGGGTTCAGCAACGGATCGGCCACGGATCAAGACTAGTGGTTTATGCACGGGTTCACCATGACAATGATTATCAGATTGCGCCAATGATTACCGACATGAAACGCCGCGATGGCACCGCTGGGCTACGAAGGTGCGTTCGGCGGATCGGCGGGGTAGCGTAGTTACGTGAGCGTAACTATGGAGGAGCGTCCGGTAGCCGCAGCCCCAGAGGCGGC
This sequence comes from Propionibacteriaceae bacterium, assembly GCA_031255975.1. Classification (GTDB taxonomy): domain Bacteria; phylum Actinomycetota; class Actinomycetes; order Propionibacteriales; family Propionibacteriaceae; genus WRGV01. Next base: position 3,796 of record JAIRRM010000176.1, read on the forward strand.
GGCGCGACAGCCGGTGATGATGCCGCGTGACGACAGCGAGTGGGTGGATGTCGATAAGCCCCGGATGCGTGGGGTGTTACATGCCGCCTGCACTTTGACGGCGTTGGCCGGTGGTCTGATGCTCATCTTCATGGCCCGTGGTGGCGCGGAGATCGCCGCCGCTGCGGTGTATATGGCGGCGGCGCTACTGCTTTTCGGGGTGAGTGCCGTCTATCACCTCGGTATGTGGGATCACCGTCGTGACAAGGTATTACAGCTATTGGATCACTCCAATATCTTTATCTTCATCGCCGGTACCTACACGCCAATCGCTGTGGGGTTGCTGCATGGCGCGAACATGGTGGTGCTCATCAGCCTCATCTGGGGTATTGCCGGTTTGGGTGTGGGGCTGGGCATGTTCGCGCTGAAAACTCCGCGCTGGGTGCAAGCTGGATTGTATGTGCTGATGGGTTGGATCGCCGTCGGCTGGATGCCGGTGTTCTGGATCGCTTCCGGCCCCGCTGTTCCGATCCTGTTGCTGCTGGGCGGCATCGTCTACACCATGGGCGCGGTGGTTTACGCCAAACAGCGCCCCGATCCCGCCCCGCGCTGGTTCGGCTACCACGAGGTGTTCCACGCCTGCACCGTCATCGCCGCCGTGCTACACT
>JAIRRM010000044.1 GCA_031255975.1 Propionibacteriaceae bacterium
CGTTTTTGGGGGCGCTCGTCGGGCTGCTTACGCCGCTGCTGACCGTCATTCCCACCGGGGTGTTTGTGGTGCTGAGTTTCTGGCATTCCTGGGCGTGTTGGGCCGCGTTTGTCATCGGCGTCGGCACCGGGGTGTTGCTGCTGCGTCTCGGCATCGCCATCGGTGGCCGTCGTTTGGACGCAACCTGGCCGGAGGTGCTGGATCGGGTCACCTGGAAGGGGTAGTTCGATTCAACCGCGCGAAATCTCGGTTTTGCCTATCAAGGGCTGTCATTTCCCGCGATTGGACGGTGATACGCGGGCTTCGATCAACTGGTTGGGGTAGGGGGATGCACTACCGCCAATATGGCTTCGCCGTAACGATCCAGTTTGGTTTGGCCGATGCCGCTCACCGTTGCCAGTTCGACCAGAGAACTTGGGCGGCGAGCCGCAATCTCGCGCAACGTCGAGTCGTGAAACACCACATACGCCGGAATCTTTCCGGCTTTTGCGGTCTCGGCGCGCCAGGCGCGTAGTGCCTCAAAGAGCGCCGGGTCGGCATCGGAAATGTCGGAGGGACGCGGTTTCGGTTTAGCGGTTGCGGTTTTCGCTTTGCGTGCCAGCACGGTCTCGCGTACCCGTACGTCGCGGTTGCCGCGCATCACCTCCCAGCCGGATGCGGTGACCCGCAGGGTGTCATGCGGCCCGATACCGAGATCGCCGGCGGCCAGCAGCCGTCGTACTACGCTCCGCCACTGCATGTCGCTGAGGTCTGCCCCGATGCCCCATGTCGAGAGAGTTTCGTGGTGCCACTGCTGGGTGCGGGTGGTGGTGTGCCCGCGCAAGATGTCGATGATTTGCCCGGCCCCGAAGCGCTGTTCCCGCTGTTCAAGCCGGACGACGGTGGACAACAGTTTCTGTGCGGCGAGGGTGACATCGACCACCACCGGTGGTTCCAGGCAGGTGTCGCAGTTGCCGCAAGGCGCGATGTCCTCGCCGAAATAGCGCAACAGTTCGACCCGGCGGCAACCGTCTGTCTCGCAGAGCGCCAGCATGGCGTCTAGTAGCCGGGCCTGATTGCGCTCATCCGGCGATCCCGCGATGAGGGAGCGCATATTCACCACGTCCGCCAACCCGTACGTCAGCCAGGCATCGGCTGGTTCGCCGTCACGGCCTGCACGCCCGGTCTCCTGGTAGTAACCCTCGATCGATTTTGGCAGATCGACATGCGCGACGAAACGAACGTCTGGTTTGTCGATTCCCATGCCAAAAGCGATGGTGGCTACCACCACGATGCCGTCCTCGCGTAGGAACCGTCCTTGGGTGGTGCGACGCTGCTGTGCCGAAAGTCCGGCGTGGTACGCCAGCGCGGTGATGTTCTGTTGCCGCAGTCGTTCCGCCAAGGTTTCGCTGCGCTTGCGAGTCATCGTGTAAACGATGCCGGATTCTCCCATGTGTTCATCACGGATGAAGTTGACCAGCTGCGATTCTTCGGAGTTTTTGGACGTGATGCGATAGCGGATATTGGGGCGGTTGAACGACGCGACAAACTGGCGTGCGGAGTCTAGCCGCAGTCGCTCCCGAATCTCGGTACGGGTGGCGGCGGTCGCGGTTGCGGTAAGGGCGACGCGCGGAATGCCCGGCCACTCGGATGCCAGCATGTCCAGTTGCAGGTACTCCGGGCGGAAGTCGTGGCCCCACTGCGACACGCAGTGGGCTTCGTCGATGGCAAAAAGTGCGACCTTGCCCCGCTGTAGTAGGGCTTGGGTCGTCGGGATGGAGAGGCGTTCTGGGGAAAGATACAACAGGTCGAGACGACCGTCGCGGTACGCGCGCTCCACCTCGGTTCGCTCCGCCAAGGTTTGCGTGGAGTTCAGAAACGCCGCCCGGATGCCCAACTGCGCCAGCGCGTCGACTTGATCCTGCATCAGCGCGATGAGCGGTGAAACCACCACCCCGGTGCCCGCGCGCAATAGCGCGGGAATCTGGTAGCACAGTGATTTGCCGCCGCCGGTCGGCATCAGCACGATGGCGTCGCCGCCGGTGCAAATGTGCTCGATCACCTCACCTTGGAACCCCCGGAATCCGTGGTATCCGAAGACATCGCGTAGCACATCCTGTGGGGTGTTCACTCGGTCAATCTAGCAAATATGCCGCCGTTAGGAGGGGGACGGTTTGGCGCGCGGTTCGAGCATCCGCTAGAGTTGCTCCTTGCCAAAGACCGCCGGTGGTCGTAAGACTCCAAGGCCCCATGGGGCGCCCGCGCAGGTGAACGTGGTGATCGCGCCGTAGTCGCGCGCTTCAGGCCCCGTGCGCTTGCGCCGGGGCTTTCTTGTTGCCTGGGGGATAGTTCGCCGTGATGGCCGGAGGCGATAGAGAAGTTAGGAGACCAAATGGCGAGGCCTGACAAGGTCGCAGAGGTCAAGTCGCTGGCGGACGAGTTCACGTCCAGCGCCGCGGCCGTGCTGACCGAGTATCGCGGTCTGAGCGTGAAGGATCTGAAGGAACTCCGCAGATCTCTCGGCGCAGACGCCACCTACGCCGTTGCGAAGAACACCCTGACCAAGCTTGCCGCCCAGAGCGCCGGTATCGAGGGGTTGGACGATGCGCTCGTCGGCCCCACCGCCATCGCGTTCATCAAGGGCGACGTTGCCACGGTTGCTAAGGGCTTACGTGACTTCGCAAAGGCCAATCCGCTTCTGGTTATCAAGGGTGGCGTCATGGACGGCAAAGTCCTCGACGCCAGCACCGTGAAGAGGCTCGCCGACCTGGAGTCGCGCGAGGTGTTGCTGTCCAAGTTGGCGGGCGCGATGAAGGGTACGGCTCAGAAGGCCGTGTCGCTGTTCGCTGCTCCGCTCACCCAGGCGGCACAACTGTTCGGCGCGTTGCAGGACAAGCTCTCCGACGGCACCCCTGCCCAGAAGCCGGAAGAGACAGCGGATGCTGTCACCCCCGCTGCCGCAGAGGCAACCCCCGAGGCATCCGATGCTGCCTCGGCCCCAGAAGACGCGGCTGATGCTGCATCGAACGAGTAAGAAGGAAATAAACCATGGCTAAGAAGCTCACCACTGAAGAGCTGCTTGATGCTTTCAAGGAAATGACGCTGATCGAGCTGTCCGAGTTCGTGAAGCTGTTCGAGGAGACCTTCGACGTGAAGGCCGCCGCTCCGGTCGCCGCCGTCGCCGTTGCCGCCGCTCCGGCTGCCGGGGCTGACGAGGGTGGTGCCGACGAGTCCTCCAACGAGGTCGATGTCGTCTTGGAAGACGGTGGCGACAAGAAGATCCAGGTCATCAAGGTCGTCCGCGAACTGGTTCCGGGACTCGGCCTGAAGGAGGCAAAGGATCTCGTCGAGGCCGCGCCCAAGATCGTTGTGGAGCGCGCCAGCAAGGAGACCGCTGCCAAGGCCAAGGAGGCTCACGAAGCCGCCGGTGCCAAGGTCAGCTTCAAGTGACGCGATAACCGACGAGGCATCTGCCGCGTCGCCATTGTCAGCCGTGCGTAGTACGGCGGTGATTGGTTGAAACGCGCGGCGCGATTCGCGCGCTTGGCAGTTCGCCACGTCATCCGCCGTGATGGCTACGGCGATACGGCATGAGGGGTTCCGCTTTCGGGCGGGCCCCTTTTGCCGTTTCACAGGCAAAACGAATGTGAGCGCGTTGGTTGTTCTGCTGTGGCGCGCGTCCGGCTCGATTGAGTGTTGGCCCGGTGTGCGAACGCCCCTGAAACGCCGCCGAAGGCAAGGTTCAAGCGCGGCGTTCCCGTCGCAAGTCCCTGCTCACTCTTGACCCGGCGTATTCGCAAGGTATTATTCAATGCGACGGTGCCCGGGGTTCTTCCAAGCCGGGGGCTGAGATGCTGGCAGTGTTGCCGGGAGCTTCCTCGCCTTTGTGTTGTGTTTGTTGTGTTTTTGGCGTACACTGGGTCTTTGTACGTCCTTGCCTTTGCTGTGCCCTCTGGTGTGGCGGCTAGGCGTGCAGCCTTAGCTGTAAAGGCACTTGGAAGGACCTATCTTGGCAGCCTCGCGCAATGCTCACAAGAACACCAAAGCTATCACTCCCAGTGGCCGCATCTCGTTCGCTAAAATCGCCGAACCGATCTCGGTTCCGAACCTGCTTGACCTACAGACCGAGTCGTATGACTGGCTGATCGGCAACGAGCATTGGCAAGCCCGCAAGGCCGAGGCCGCCGCCTCTGGTCGTGGCGATGTCAACCAGAAATCTGGGCTGGAGGAGGTCTTCGAGGAGATCTCCCCGATTGAGGATTTCAACGGCACCATGGCGGTGAGCTTCCATGAGCCGATGTTCCTCGACCCGAAACACACCGTCGAAGAGTGCAAGGATCGCGGTGAGACGTACGCGGCATCGCTCTACGTGAAGGCTGATTTCGAGAACCGGGAGACCGGCGAGATCAAGAGCCAGACGGTGTTCATCTCCGACTTTCCGTTGATGACGCCGAAGGGCACTTTTGTGGTCACCGGCACGGAGCGGGTCGTGGTGTCGCAACTGGTTCGTAGCCCCGGCGTGTACTTCGAGCGTACCCCGGACAAGACCTCCGACCGCGACATCTTCACCTGCAAAGTGATCCCGAGCCGCGGTGCCTGGTTGGAGTTCGAGATCGATAAGAAAGACACCGTCGGGGTGCGTCTTGACCGCAAGCGCAAGCAGAACGTCACCGTGCTGCTGAAGGCGCTCGGCTGGAGCGAGGCTCGCATCTTAGAGGTGTTCGGCGAGTATGAGTCCATCCGCGCCACTTTGAGCAAGGATCACGTCACCACCCGCGACGAGGCTCTCATCGACATCTACAAAAAGCTACGCCCCGGCGAGCCCCCGGCGCGTGATGCCGCCGAGAACCTGCTCAACGGCTACTACTTCCAGCCGAAGCGCTACGATCTGGCCAAGGTGGGCCGCTACAAGGTCAACAAGAAGTTGGGCCTTGACGTGCCGCAGGGCGTTCATGTGCTCACCGAAGATGACATCGTGGCCGCCATCAAGTATCTGTGCGCCATGCATCAAGGCGATGAGAAGCTGGGCAACTTGCTCGTCGAGACCGACGACATCGACCACTTCGGCAACCGTCGTTTGCGTACCGTGGGGGAGTTGATACAGAACCAACTGCGCGTCGGTTTGTCTCGCATGGAGCGTGTGGTGCGTGACCGGATGACCACGCAGGACATCGAGGCCATCACCCCGATGACGCTTATCAACATCCGTCCGGTGCAAGCCGCGCTGAAGGAGTTCTTCGGCACCTCGCAGCTTTCGCAGTTCATGGATCAGAACAACCCACTCGCCGAGTTGACCCACAAGCGTCGGCTTTCGGCGCTCGGCCCCGGTGGTCTCTCCCGTGACCGTGCCGGCATGGAAGTGCGTGACGTTCACCCATCCCATTACGGACGTATGTGTCCGATTGAGACGCCGGAAGGCCCGAATATCGGCCTCATCGGCTGTTTGGCGTCGTTCGCGCGGGTCAATCCGTACGGCTTCATCGAGACACCGTATCGCAAGGTGGTGAAGGGTCAGGTCACCGATCAGATCGATTACCTCACCGCCGATGAAGAGGATCGCTACGTCATTGCGCAGGCGAATGCCGCCATCGACGATAAGGGTAAGTTCGTCGAAGATACCGTGCTGGTGCGTATCAAGCACGGCGACGTGGACACCGTGCCTCCGAGCGATGTGGATTACATGGACGTGTCTCCGCGCCAGATGGTGTCGGTGGCCACCGCGCTGATCCCGTTCCTGGAACACGACGATGCCTCCCGGGCCCTTATGGGCGCGAACATGCAACGCCAGGCGGTGCCGCTGCTGACGAACGAGGCACCGTATGTCGGTACCGGCATGGAGTACCGGGCCGCCGTCGATGTGGGTGATGTCACGTTGGCCGCCAAGGCGGGCACGGTGCTTGATGTCACCGCAGATTATGTGCAATTGGCCTATGACGACGGTACGTATCAGACCTTCAAGCTGGACAAGTTCTACCGCAGCAACGCGGGTACCTGCGTCAACCAACATCCGATGGTGACGCCAGGCCAGCACGTCGAAGCGGGGCAGCCGTTGGCCGATGGCCCCTGCACCGACAGGGGAGAGTTGGCTTTGGGCCGCAACCTGCTGGTGGCGTTTATGCCCTGGGAGGGTCTGAACTACGAAGACGCCATCATTCTCAGCCAGCGCATCGTGCAGGACGACATCCTCACCTCGATTCACATTGAGGAGCATGAGACGGACGCCCGCGACACCAAGCTTGGCCCCGAGGAGATCACCCGCGACATTCCGAACATTGGTGAGGACATGCTGGCCAACCTCGACGAGCGCGGTATCGTGCGCGTCGGTGCGGAAGTGACCACCGGAGACATCCTGGTAGGTAAGGTCACCCCCAAGGGCGAGACCGAACTCACCCCCGAGGAACGACTACTGCGTGCCATCTTCGGCGAAAAGGCCCGTGAGGTGCGAGACACCTCTCTGAAGGTGCCGCACGGCGAGTCCGGTACCGTAATCGGGGTACGTTTCGTGGATGCCAAGAGCGAGGGTGGCGACGAACTGCCCGCGGGTGTGAACCAGATGGTGCGCGTCTACATCGCCTCGAAGCGCAAGGTGCAGGAGGGCGACAAGCTCGCTGGCCGCCACGGCAACAAGGGCGTCCTTTCGAAGATTCTGCCGGTGGAAGACATGCCGTTCTTAGAGGACGGCACCCCGGTTGACATCGTACTTAACCCGCTCGGTGTGCCAAGCCGGATGAACGTCGGTCAGGTGTTGGAGAACCACTTGGGGTGGATCGCTCACTCTGGTTGGGACATCACCGGTTGCGACGAACCTTGGGCAAAGCGCCTGATCAGCGCGGGTTTGGAGCACATGGAACCCGGGCAACGGCTGGCTACGCCGGTGTTCGACGGCGCAACCGAAGACGAGATCACCGGGTTGCTCCGGCACGGCCTACCCAACCGAGACGGGCTGAAGCTGGTTGACGGCGACGGCAAGGCGCAGTTGTTCGACGGCCGCTCCGGTGAGCCGTATCCGCAACGGGTGGGCGTCGGCTACATGTACATGCTGAAACTGCACCACCTGGTCGATGACAAGATCCACGCCCGTTCCACCGGCCCGTATTCGATGATTACTCAGCAGCCGCTGGGTGGTAAGGCGCAGTTCGGCGGTCAGCGTTTTGGTGAGATGGAAGTGTGGGCACTGGAGGCATATGGTGCCGCCTGGGCGCTCCAGGAGATGCTCACCATCAAGTCCGACGATACCGCCGGTCGCGTCAAGGTGTACGAGGCCATCGTCAAGGGCGAGAATATCCCCGACCCCGGCATTCCGGAGTCGTTCAAGGTGCTCGTCAAGGAGATGAAGTCGCTCTGTCTGAACGTCGAGGTGCTCGACGAGGGGGGCAACGTGGTCGAGTTGAAGGAGGACGAGGAGATCCGCGACGAGTTCAACCTAGGCCGTAGGCCGGGGGCGGACAACGGATACGTCCCGTCTTTCGATGAAGTCTGAGCCGAGTAGCAGAGCCAAGGGAAGAGAATAGAAGTGCTCGACACCAATGCATACGATGCGCTCCGCATCGGTTTGGCCACCGCTGAGCAGATCCGCGAATGGAGCCACGGCGAGGTCAAGAAGCCGGAAACCATCAACTACCGCACCCTGAAACCGGAGCGCGAAGGTCTGTTCTGCGAGAAGATCTTCGGGCCGACGCGCGACTGGGAATGCGCCTGTGGCAAATACAAGCGGGTGCGCTTCAAGGGCATCGTTTGTGAGCGCTGCGGCGTAGAGGTGACTCGGAGCGCCGTCCGCCGGGAGCGGATGGGCCACATCGAGTTGGCCGCACCAGTCACGCACATCTGGTATTTCAAGGGGGTGCCGAGCCGTCTCGGCTACCTGCTTGACATCGCGCCGAAGGATCTGGAAAAGGTCATCTACTTTGCCGCCTACATGGTGACGAAGGTGGATACGGAGCGTCGCCACGACGATCTGCCCAGCCTGGAGGCCAAGGTGGCTCTGGAGCGTGAGCAGATCGAGAAGAAGGCAAGCGACGACGCCGAGAAGCGTCTCCAGAAGATCGAGGAAGACCTTGCCACGCTGGAGGCCGAGGGTGCCAAGGCGGATCAGAAGCGACGGCTGCGCGACCTGGGCGAGAAGGAAGTCAAGGCGATTCGCGACCAGGCCGCCAAGAAGCTCGACCTGCTGGAAGCCGTATGGGATCGTTTCAAGGGTCT
>JAIRRM010000096.1 GCA_031255975.1 Propionibacteriaceae bacterium
ACAACCGTTCCTGAATGAGTTTGACGATGAGCGGGGCGGTGTATGAGACCCGCATCTGGCCGCCCTCTAAAACCAGGGCGACATCAAAGATGTTGCTGCGCAGCGGTTCGGTCACTCGATCAATTCTATGACTTTCTTAAGAGTTCGGCAGTTGGCCGCGAACGATGTCGGCTCTGGCAGTAGCGACAAGGCGAGGGTGCGCGGGGAGTCGAGGTCGTAAAACCAGCCGGGATGTACGGCAAGCCGACCCCGCCGCATCACGGCGTGGGCCAGTTCGATGCCGGGGGCGAGTGGTGGGGTATCGACGAGCGTCATCCAGCCGCCCGCACTCCGGCGTACCCTGAATCCGTCGGATTCGGAAAACAGGTTACGGGCGCTGGCCAGATTGGCGGCGAGACGGGCGTTGATACGGGTCACGGTGGCGTCGGCGTGGTCGAGCAGCGCCGGTAGCGCCAAGGCGATGGGGGAGCCAACCGCCAGGTAGCTGTCGGCAATGAGGTCAAGGCCGCGGGCATATTCCCTGGTCAGCACGGCTGGGCCGGTGAGACGAATCCAACCGAGCTTCAACCCGGGTGCCGCCAACAGCTTGGAAAGGCCGTCCAGGCTGAAAGTCACGATACCCTCAGCGGCTGCCAACCGGGTGGGTTTTAGTGGCTGAGCTTGCCGTGGCGGGAGATGTTCAAATGCAGCGGCTTCGGTGCCTGCCAGGTTGGCGGGGGTTTCGGGCTTGTCGTTCGGAGCGAAAAGCTCGTCGTCCAGTGTGAAGGGGAAGAACACCTCGTCGGCGATGAGCGGGGTACGGGTTTTGGCCAGGATGGTGGCGATGGCGGTGGCGGCGGCTTCGTCCACGTAACCCCCGGTGGGGTTGTTCGGATTGACGACGGTGAACGCCTGCGCGGCGGTGGCGGCGGTGGCCACCGAATCCAGGTCGTATTCCCAGCCGTGCGGATGCAGGTAAATAGCGCGATACTCTACGGTGCCCAACCCGGCGAGTTTCGCCAACGGGTCGATGAGCGGGTATCCGGGGGTTGGTAACGCCACTAGTCCGCCAGGGTCGGCCAGCAGTGTGAACAGCCAGTTGTACGCCTCCGAGGTGGAGGCGGTGAGCCAGTATTCATCCGGTGAACCGCCAAAGCGGGCGGCCAACGCCTCCCGGGCAGGTAGTGAGCCGCGTGGATGAGGCTGATAGTGCGTAGCATGGCGAGTGGCTTCCGCCACCACATGCAGCAACTTCTCGTCGAATAAGCCGTGGTTGGTAGGGTTGCTGTCGCTAAGGTCGGTGACGGCAACCCCACGCGCACGGAACTGTTCACGTAAATGGGCTAGTTCGTTGAGGGTATCCGGCAGGTATGCCCGCCGTGAAACCGTCACAACCCAGCCTCGTCTAGCGCTTTGATGACAATGTCGCGCGCGGCGTCCATGACGAAAGCGGCACGATGCATGTCAAGGAAGCCCACCAGATCACAGGGTATGCCAATGAGCACATCTGGCGGATTGATGGTGGCGCGGGCGCGTTGCAGAGAAGACAGTGTGGCGTCCGTTGCGAGAATCGCGGTGCTCGCCAAATCGAGTTTCACTATGTCGCGGCTCGTCGGGGGTGACTGGGGTGGTTCCTGCAAGCTGACGGCGACAACCGTATCTGCCACCACATTTTGCAGTGGTTCGATGGGCAATGGGTTGGTGCAGCCGCCGTCTAAAAGCCAGCGGCCATTGCGTGGTACCGGTGTGAACACCACCGGGATGGCGATAGAGGCGCGTACCGCGTCCACGATGGGGCCGGTGGTGATCCATACTTCTTCTTGGCTCACAATGTCGGAGGCTACGGCGGTGTACGGGATGGGACAGTCTTCGATTCTTATGTCACCGATCACCCGGCGTAACTCGTCCATTGCCCCGCCAGCGTTGGCAAGACCCGCTGTAGGAACGGTGGGGCCGATTAGCCGTACCATATTGCTCAGTTTGACTCCCAATACGAACTCTTTGAGTTCCTCCAGATGCCCGGTGGCTACGGTTGCTCCCACCAGCGCCCCCATCGACGCTCCGGAGATCGCCACAATCTCATGTCCGCGTGCCGCCAACTCTTCCGCTACAGCGATATGTGCGTACCCGCGTGCCCCACCTGCTCCCAATGCCAACGCAATTTTCATAGCTCCCAGGGTAGTCGGTTGGGGAAGCAGGGTTGCAGATAGCGTAAAAGTTCGCACTCTGCTTGCTGTGCAATCAAGCACGCCGAGGGAGTCTACGATTGTCTCGTGCTTATCCGTCCCGCGACCATAGCCGATGCCCCCGCTGTCACCGCTATATATAACGCCGAGGGTGTAGCTACCACGGCTAGCTATGACCTGGAGCCGGTAAGTGTTGCTGAGCGAGAACGCTACATTGCCGCCCACTTGGAGGCAGGGTTGCCGTTCTATGTGGCTGAGGATGCCGGTGCAGTGGTGGGGTATGCCTGCTACGGTGAGTTTCGGGCAAAACTGGGGTACCGCTATTCGGTGGAACATTCGGTGTATGTATGCGCGTCGCATCGTGGTTGCGGGGTTGGCAAAGCGCTGCTGGAACGACTGATTGCTGCTGCGCGTACCGCCAATTTACACACCATGGTGGCGGTTATCGACGCGGCGAACGTATCATCTATCGCTTTTCATGCCGGGTTTGGTTTTGAGCCAGCCGGAATCTGGCCGGAAATCTGCTGGAAGTTTGAAGCTTGGCACGATGTGGCGGTGATGACGCTCAAGCTGGGGGATTAACTGCCGGGGTTGGTCGTGTCCGTTTCGTAGACGTGGTGTGCGGTCTGTGGTGGAATATGCGCGGACTCCGGCTACTACCGCATGTAAACTTTTGCGTGTGAGCCATAACAAAGTCGTATGGGTTAACGATAAAGCGTATTCGGGAGTGTCTTGCGGGTAGCGTCGGGAAAACCTTAAAGATAGAAGGGCTGGTAGGCGATGTTTGAGCGTATCTGTGCCGTCTGTGGCAGAGAAGCGCCTGCGGGGCAATCCCGCAGGCTTAAAGATGGTCTCATTTGCCAATCTTGTGAAAAACAATGCGGCGATGTGCCCTGGAACTGGGCCGATGG
>JAIRRM010000110.1 GCA_031255975.1 Propionibacteriaceae bacterium
CCCCAGTGACGTGTTGGAGACCCGGTTGTCACGCCTTGACGCCGAACAGATCGGCGTGGAGTCGTGGCTGCGGTAGAGGCCACCATCGCATAAAGTAAGCGTGTCGAAAACTTGAAGGCTATGTAAGTTAGACATTCAGTAACTTACAACTGGATTACTGCGAGAGTCACGTTTATTCTACGCATAGAAACCGGTTCTAATTCTGACTTGTGCCACGCTCTGACGCCCGCAACACCCATGATTAGTTTTACATATGAATAATGGCTGTCTTATAACTTGGACGGTTATTCAGAATCCTTGACAATCCGTTAGTCGGCACGCAGACTAGCAGCATGTACGAAGATGTCCCCGGAACACTATCCGCCCCCATAGCCGTGGGGCGAGGGGCGCAACACGCCACCAACATCGAACACGTCATCCAGGCGCTGGCGTTCCACGGGCCCTGCTCGCAGGCAACCGTGTCACGCACCGTCGGGCTGTCCCGTCCTAGTGTCCATTCGATCATCCATGAACTAGAGGCCGCGGGAAAGGTCGAGATTCTGCCTGGCCCCAACAGGCGAGATTGCGCGGTGCGGCTGGTGGCCAACACCGGACGCTACATCGCACTGGATCTCGGTCACGAGTTGGTGCGCGGCATGTTCGTCGACCTGGAACGCAAGGTTTCCTACCGCTTGGCCGAAAGCATCACCGGCAGTCACCATCACACCGGCGACCTAGCCGCCATCGGCAAAGTGGTGGACGGCCTGTGCGCGCTGAGCGGGGTGAGCTTGGGCGACATGACCAGCATCGCCGTAACTCTCCATGCTCCGATTGACTGGGCGGGTATCGTCTCGCCGTCAACCATCATGCCGAACTGGACGGGGCTGGTGCCCACGGAGGTCATCTCGTCCTATCTCGGCAAAGATGTGGTGGTCGAGAACGACGCCAACGCCGCGGCTATCGCGGAATGGGCCTGGGGTGCCGGACGTGGCTCCAAGTGCTTCATGTACGTCAAGACATCGCAAGGTGTGGGGGCTGGCATCGTGATGAGCGGCTCGGTGATGCGGGGGGCGACCGGAGTGGCTGGCGAGATTGGCCATATCGTCGTGGAGCCGCATGGCCCGCTCTGCAACTGCGGCAACCGTGGCTGCCTGTCGGCGGTGGCGTCAGGTCAGGCGCTGCTCGCCCAGTTCGACCGGATCAACGACGCCCCCGAGTCACTGCATGATCTGGTGGATCAGGCGTTGGCCGACAATCCGGTGGCGTCGCGCGTCATCACCGAAGCGGGGCATCACCTCGGTACGGTGCTGGCGCATGTGATCGCGATTCTGGGACCAGACCGGGTGGCTATTGGCGGAGAGTTGGCCCGCGCGGGCAAGCTGCACCTGGACGCCGTGAAATCCACCGTCATCGAAAGGATCGTGCATACGATCTCGACCGGCACCATCCTCGTGCATGGCAGCATCGACGACTCGCCGTCCCTCATGGGCGGCCTGCTGTTGGCCATGCGGGCCGATGGCCAGGCCATGAGTGTGATTCCGGATTGGATACTTCAGCAGAGTTAACGACGAGAGGGGCGCTATGAGCACCGACTACGAGTTTTCCGATGCGGCCTACAACGCGCTGTGCGAGCGTTACTCGACGCGCGGAGAATGGGGCGAAGGAGACGGTGCGGGCACGCTCAACCGCCTCGGCCCGGCAGATGTGTTGGGCGCGTTGTCACTTGTGAAAGAGGGGACGATCGTCTCCTGCGGCGGCCCGTCGCGCTTCGGAACCGGCGAAATCGCGGACGGCACCCCGTCACCAGCGACGCTCCATCAGTGGTACGACTGCGGGCAGGATTGGGCGGCGACCAATGACCGCTGGTGTACCGACCTGCATGGGGCCCGTTCGCAGAGCCACATCGACTACCTGCATCACTTCTTCCGCGACGAAACCAACTATCTCGGCTGGTCGCGGGAACGGACACAGGCCGAGTTCGGTTTGGACCCGGCGACCGGGGGCATCATCACCCGTGGCGTGTTGCTCGACATCGAAGGGTATCTGGGGCAGCCCGCCACCGCGGCGGTGCGGTTGCCAACCTTGGAGGCCGTCATCGCGGCTCAGGGTACTCAACTCAGGCCGAACGACGCGGTCATCTTCAACACCGGGTTCGACTTCGACGCCGCCGACATTCACGAACTCGGCGGCCCGCAGCCCGGTATTCACATCGAATGCGCCGACCGTATTCTGTCCAACCAGCCAGCGTTGATCGGCTCTGACATGGGTACCGACGCTTCACCGTCTCCGGTGCCCGGCTGTATGGTGCCCTGGCATCTGCTGGTGCTCGTCTACGCGGGCATCCGGTTGCTGGACGGCATGAGCCTGCACCAGCTCGCGCTCGCATGTCGTGAGCGTAACCGCTATGAGTTCGCGCTCGTGGTCGCCCCGGTCAAGATACCTGGAGCTTCGGGGTCGCCGCTCAACGCGCTGGCGGTCCTGTGAAGCGACAAAGCGTTCGGGGTTACAACGCCGTAGCCCGTCACAAGAAGAGGAAAAGGTGAGGTCATTAAGATGTCCAAACGAATGTGGGTCGCCGCTGCGGTGACGGCCCTTGCAGTGTTGCTGACCGGGTGTAGCGGGCAGTCTGACACGCCAACCGACGAGAAGACCGTTTTGACGACGGCTCAAGCCAGCCCGCCCATGTCGCTTGATCCGTATCTGTCGGAAGGTGGCGGCTACTATCCGTACCTGTCGCCCATCTACGATTCGCTGATTCTGTGGACGGCCGACGGCCAGTTCGCCCCCGGTTTGGCTACCGAGTGGAGCTACTCCGCCGACGCGCTGTCGTTCACGATGAAGCTACGCGAAGGGGTGACCTTCTCCGACGGTGCTGCGTTCAACGCCGAGGTCGCCAAAGCCAATCTGGATCGCGCGGCTACTGTTACCGGGCCACGTACGGCGCAGCTTGCCCCGGTGACATCCATCACCGTGGACGATGAGTACGTCGTCACTTTGCATCTGGCCAGCCCGTTGCCGTCGTTGGAGACGTTGCTCGCCGACGTGCTGGGCATGATGGTGTCGCCCAACTCGCTGGCCGACCCGAACGCCAATCCGATCGGTACCGGCCCGTACGTGCTCAATATGGCTGAGACCATCCTCGACGACAGCTACAAGTTCGAGTTGCGCTCGGATTACTGGGACGCCGGGCATTACCACTTCGCCGAGTATGTGGTGCGGGTGATCCCCGATTCCAACACCATGTATCAGGCGTTGAAGGCTGGCGAGATCGATTACATGGGCGCGCAGCCCTCCCAGGCCACGCAGGCCACCGCAGACGGATTCCAGGTGGTACGTTCCCCAGTGAACTTCGCCGCCGTGTTCCTGTATGACCGTGGCGGCACCATGGTTCCGGCGCTCGGCGACGTGCGGGTACGCCAGGCGCTCAACTACGCCGTTGACCGCGAGGCCATCATGCAGGCCGCCGCCGCGGGTTACGGTACGGTCACCTCCCAGTTGGTGCCTCCGGGTATCGAGGGTCACGTCGACGCGCTGGACACGTATTACACGTATGACCCGGAGAAGGCGAAGACGCTGCTGGCCGAGGCTGGCTACGCCGACGGCTTCACCCTGAAGGTCACCGCTGCGGCGTTCCTCAACGGTCTGGTGCCGGCGCAACTGTTCTCGTCATATCTGGCCGCCATCGGCGTCACCGTCGAAATTGACGAGGCACAGCCCGCCGACTTCATCCCGGCGATGCTTTCGGGTTCCACCCCGGCGGCGCAGTTCCTGTGGGGGTTGCAGGATGTGTACCTCGATTCGTACAACCTGACCGATCCATCGGGTGCTTTTAATCCGTTCTCCTGCGATGATGACGAGATCAACGACCTCATCGCCCGGGCAGCCGTCGCTACCCCGGAGGAGCGGGTGAAGCTGTACCAGCAGTGGAACGAGACCGTGGTCAGCAAGGGTTGGTTTGTCATCACCCACTTCCAGGATCTGGTGATTATCGCCAGCGACAGCATCACCGACGTGTCTTGGTGGCCGGCGCGCGCCACCGCCTCCATCCGCGATTGGAAACCGAAGGCTTAACCACACCAACCAAGAGCAGGTGTCTGCCGGGTGAACATTTAAGAAGGTGCTCGGCAGGCACCGCCCTTGGGTAATCGCCGTCCTGGATTGGGCGCACAGATTCGAGGAGGGCTGCGGTGTTACGAATCGTTTTACGTCGGCTGCTTCAGTCCATCCCCATCGGGCTGATCGTGTTGGTCGGCACCTTCATACTGATACGGGTGGGCGGCGGCGACCCGACCGCCACCATCCTGGGTATCAGCGCCACCGCCGAACAGCGCGCCGAACTGCGTGAGACGTTGGGGCTCAACGACCCACTGTTCACACAGTTGTTGCGTTACGTGGGCGAGGTGTTCACCGGCGACTTCGGTGATTCATACGTCTCAAAACGCCCGGTGGTAGCGGTGCTGCTGCAAGCGCTACCAGTCACCCTCTCGGTGACCCTGCTCGCGGTGACGGTGGCGTTCATCGTCGGCATTCCGCTGGGGATACTGGCGGCACGTCGCGGCGGGGTGACGGATCGGGTGATCCAATCCAGCACCGTGCTGTTCATGGCGATACCGGGTTTCTGGCTCGCCCTGATGCTGATGGTCGGCTTCGCGGTGCGGCTACGTTGGTTCCCGACAAGCGGCTATGTGGCTTTTGAGAGAGACGCGCTCGGCTGGATACAGCACGTTACGTTGCCGGTCGTCGCATTGTGCAGCGCGGCGGTCGCGGCGCTGTGCCTGCAAACCAGGGCCAGATTCGTAGACATTTTCGATCAGGATTTCATCCGTACGTTGCGAGCCGCCGGTGTGCCCACCCGTTCCATAGTGTTCCGGCACGCGCTGAAGAACGCCGGTGGCACCATCGTCACCGTCGGGGGGTTGCAGTTCATCGGATTGCTGGGTGGCGTGATGTTCGTGGAGCAGGTGTTCGCGCTGCCGGGTATCGGTCGTATCGCGGTGCAGGCGGCTACTCAGCATGACTTCCCCATCTTGCAGGGCATCGTGGTGGTGCTGATGGTGTTGGTGGTTATTACAAACCTGGTAGTGGAGATCGCCCGGGCCGCCGTAAACCCGAAGGTGAGGCTGGCATGAACTCGGTACGCACCGCGCTGTCACGCCCGGTAACCCTCGTTTCGGTGGTTTTCATCGTATTGATCTTTTGTGCCTGTCTGGCGGCCCCACTCATCGCTCCGTATTCGCCGATTGACCCCGACCCGCGCAACGCGCTGCAACTTCCCAGTGGCGCGCACTGGCTGGGCACCGACGTATTGGGCCGCGACATTCTCACCCGGCTGTTGTACGGGGGACGGATCGGCCTGTTCGGCCCGGTTTGGGCGGTGAGCGTGGCGGCGCTCATCGGTGTGCCCGCCGGTCTCATCGCCGGTTACCGGCAGGGATGGGTTGATTCGCTGGCTTCCCGCACCATGGACATCCTGCTGGCGGTGCCGGGCATCATCATCTTGTTGACCGTGGTGTCTATCTTCGGACGCAACACCTGGCTGACGATGAGTGTGCTGGGGGTGCTGATGTCACCCAACTTCATGCTGTTGGTACGCGGCGAGACAATCGCGCTGTCGCGCGAACTGTTCGTCGATGCCGCGCGGGCCTCTGGATCGCGTGGTTCGCGCATCATGTTGCGCCAACTGCTGCCGAATCTGGTATCGCCCATCATCGTGCAGTACTCGTTGGCGTTCGCCATCGCGCTGTTGATCGGTGCCGGGCTGGGGTTCCTGGGGTTGTCCGAGCCGCCTCCCACCCCGAGTTGGGGTGGCATGATCCAGGAGGCGGCGCAGGAGTATGGCCGGGCACCCTGGTTGATCTTCCCGTCTGGTGGCATCATCACACTGGTGGCGGTGGCCTTCAACCTGGCTGGTGCCGGGCTACGTGACGCCAGCACCGAACGGGGGGTTTCCCGTACGATTCGCGCTCCCAAGCAGGCGTTGGCCGTAGCTGATGGAACCACCGGCGGAGCCGAAGACGTTTCGACTGAAGCGACCACCGGGGCAACCGGCGACGGCGCTGAACTGCTCACCGTACGCGGCCTCAGCGTGGGGTTTGCCACGGGTAGCGCCATCACCGAGGTCATCAGCCGGGTGGATCTCACCATCAGCCCCGGTGAAAAGGTGGCGCTGGTCGGCGAATCCGGCTCCGGTAAGTCGGTGACTGCGCTGGCCATCCTGGGGTTGCTACCCGGTTCCGGCAGCTTGCTCGGTGGCTCGGTGCGCTTCGACGGTATGGAACTCACCACGCTGCCGGAGCGGCAGCAGGCGCGGCTACGCGGGAAGCGTATCGCCTTCATATCGCAAGACCCGATGCTGGCGCTGGACCCGTGTTTCACCGTGATGAGCCAGTTGAGCGAGATTGTACGGGGCCATCATGGGTTGGGCGCTGCGGCGGCCCGGCGGCGGGTGCTGGAACTGTTGGCCGCGGTGGGGCTGCCCAACCCGGAGGCCATCGCCCGACAGTTCCCATTCCAACTCTCCGGCGGTATGGCGCAGCGGGTAGCCATCGCCATAGCGATCTCCGGTGACCCCGATTTCCTGATCGCGGACGAGCCGACCACGGCGTTAGACGTGACCACCCAGGCCGAGATTCTCGACCTGCTACGCGATCTGGCCGCCTCGCGGGGGCTGGCGGTGTTGTTGGTCACCCACGACTTCGGTGTCGTCGCCGACTTCTGTGATCGAGCGGTGGTGATGTACGCCGGGCAGATCGTGGAGACGGGTACGGTGGAGGAGATTTTCGCCGACCCAAGTCACCCGTACACGGCGATACTGCTCCAAGCCGACCCGCATCGGGCCGAGGTCGGGAAGGAACTCCCGGCGCTACCGGGACAGGTGCCGTTGCCGCGTGATTGGCCGCAGGGGTGCCGTCTCGCGGAGCGTTGTCCCCTCGCCACCGCTGCCTGCGCCGAGCAACCGGTCGAGTTGATCGAAGTCGTACCTGGTCACCGCTCCCGGTGTATCCGGCTTGCGGCGCTGAAAGCGGGGCAGCATGTCTGAGCAGAACGCGCCTTTGCTGGCCATTGAAGATCTCAGCGTCAGTTTCCCGGCGTCACGGCGTGGTGCCCCTCGCTTCATCGCCGTTGACGGGGTGAGCCTGGAGATCGCCGCCAATCAGACGTTGGGGCTGGTGGGTGAATCGGGTTCGGGTAAATCCACCATCGGAAGGGCGATGCTGGGGTTGAACCCGGTGGAGCGTGGCTCGATCACCCTGGAGGGTCGTGAACTGACCCGGTTGTCGCCCGCCGGACGGCGCGAGGTGGCCCGTACGTTGACCGCCGTGTTTCAAGACCCGTACTCATCGCTGAACCCGGCGCTCACCATCGGCGCTACGCTGACGGAACCACTGCTGCTGGAGCGTGGGGTACGCCCGGAGCAGGCGCGTGCGGCGGTGGTGGCCGCCCTGGACAGAGTGGGGATGCCCGCAGAGACGTTGGATCGCTATCCGCGTCAGTTCTCCGGCGGGCAGCGGCAGCG
>JAIRRM010000149.1 GCA_031255975.1 Propionibacteriaceae bacterium
GATCCCCTCCATGAGTACAACTGCCGCCACGCCATCCCGTGCCACCAAGACGAGTGCCGCTAAAACCAAGGGGTTGCAAATTGGGCGCGTGTTCACCACGCCCGGGGTGCATCCGTACGACGAGGTGACGTGGGAACGCCGCGATGTGGTACAAACCAACTGGAAGACCGGCGAGACCGTCTTCGAGCAGCAGGGGGTGGAGTTCCCCGACTTCTGGTCGCTCAACGCTTCCACCATCGTCACCACGAAATACTTCCGTGGCGCGGTGGGAGCTTCCACCCGCGAGTACACCCTGCGCCAAATCATTGATCGTGTGGTGGGAACCTACGTGAAGTTCGGTCAGTTGGAGGGCTATTTCGCAACCCAGGAGGATGCGGACGTGTTTGGCCTGGAACTCACCTGGATGCTGCTGCATCAATACTTCAGCTTCAACTCCCCGGTGTGGTTCAACGTCGGTACCGACTCCCCGCAGCAGGTGAGCGCCTGCTTCATTCTCTCGGTGGAAGATTCGATGGATTCCATCCTGGGTTGGTATCACGACGAGGGCATCATCTTCAAGGGTGGTTCCGGGGCCGGAGTGAACATCTCGCGTATTCGCTCCTCCAAGGAACTGCTGCGTAGTTCCGGTGGTACCGCGAGTGGCCCGGTTAGCTTCATGCGCGGTGCCGACGCCTCCGCCGGCACCATCAAGTCGGGCGGGGCCACCCGGCGCGCCGCCAAAATGGTGGTGCTCGACATAGACCACCCTGACATCGTGGAGTTCATCGATACCAAAGCCCGTGAAGAGGACAAGATCAGGGCGTTGAAAGCCGCAGGTTTCGACATGGAGGTCGGCGGTAAAGACATCATCAGCGTGCAGTATCAAAACGCCAACAACTCGGTGCGCGTCTCTGACGAGTTCATGCACGCCGTGATGGACGGTAAGAAGTTCGCGCTACGGGCGCGGCTGGATGGTGCCACCGTTGAGGAGATAGACGCTCGCAGCCTCTGGAACAGGCTCGCCACCGCCGCCTGGGAGTGCGCCGATCCCGGCGTGCAGTACGACGACACCATCAACTCGTGGCACACCATCCCTGAGGCGGGGCGTATCACCGCATCCAATCCGTGCAGCGAGTACATGAGCATAGACAACAGTTCCTGCAACCTGGCCAGCCTCAACCTGATGAAGTTCCTGCGCGAGGACTCCACCTTCGACATCAAACTGTTCGTCAAAGCGGTGGAACTTATCGTCACTGCCATGGACATCTCGGTCAGTTTCGGCGACTTCCCCACGGAGAAGATCGCCGAGAACACCCGCAAGTTCCGCCAGTTGGGTATCGGCTACGCCAACCTGGGCGCGCTGCTGATGGCCACCGGCAAGGGCTACGACTCCGAGAGTGGGCGTTCCATGGCTGCCGCCATCACCTCACTGATGACCGGTGCCGCGTACCGTCGCAGCGCAGAACTGGCCGCGGCGCTTGGTACGTACGCGGGTTATCCCCCGAACGCCACTGCGCAACAGCGGGTGATTCGTCGTCACCAGAACGCCAATGACGACATTCACACCCACAATCATGTGGACGCCGCGGTGCGCGACGCGGCCGCCGCGCAGTGGGCCAAAGCCGTTACCTTGGGCGCGAAGAGCGGATTCCGCAACGCCCAGGCATCGGTGCTGGCTCCCACCGGCACCATCGGCTTCATGATGGACTGCGACACCACCGGCATTGAACCCGACTTCTCCCTGGTGAAGTTCAAGAAAATGGTGGGTGGCACGTCGATGCAGATAGTCAACGGCACCGTGCCGCTGGCGTTGGTCAATCTGGGCTATCCCGAACACGAGGCGGCCGAGATCGTCGATTTCATTAGCGAACACGGCAATATCGTCGGCGCGCCGTTCCTGAAAGAGGAGCATTACGAGGTGTTTGACACCGCCATGGGAGTGCGCTCCATTGCCCCGATGGGACATGTGCGCATGATGGCGGCGGTGCAGCCGTTCATCTCCGGGGCTATCTCCAAGACGGTGAATCTGCCCGAGTCCGCCACCGTCGAGGACATCGCCGATGTCTACATGGAAGGCTGGAAGCTCGGGTTGAAGGCCATCGCCGTCTACCGCGACAACTGCAAGGCTTCGCAGCCGCTGAGCGTGTCGTCAAAGAACGACAAGAGGGCTGACGGCACGCCGGAGGCCACATCGCAGCCGGAGGTGCGCATCGAATATCGGCCGCGTCGGCGGCGGCTGCCGAAGTCACGTAATTCTCGCACCACCAGCTTCTCGGTGGCCGGTGCCGAGGGTTACATGACGTCAGGTGCCTACGAGGACGCTCGGTTGGGCGAGGTGTTCCTGAAACTCGGCAAACAGGGTTCCACCCTCTCCGGTGTGATGGATGCCTTCTCGATCGCGGTGTCCATCGGTTTGCAGTACGGGGTGCCACTGGAAAGCTTTGTGCAGAAGTTCACCAACCTCAGATTTGAGCCCGCCGGGATGACCGACGACCCTGACATCCGTATCGCGCAATCGATCATGGACTATATCTTCCGGCGGCTGGCACTTGACTATTTGAGCTTCGATGAGCGCGGCGAGCTTGGGATCTACTCTGCCGCCGAGCGGGCGCGATATGTGGAGACCGGCTCGTACCTGTCGGAGGAGGATGAATCGGCGCTGCCGGAGAGCGAGCGGTTGAAGAACGACGCCGGTGACGACATCAGGGTGGATCACGCCGGGGCGAACCAGCCGTCGCTGATTCCGGCTCCACCACTCCAGGTGGCCAGCATGATTCCGGCCTCGCCCACCGCGCACACTTCCGCCGAACTGTTGGAGGCCATCACCGGCCGGGAGGTGGATGCCCCGCTTTGCTTCACCTGTGGTACGAAGATGCGTCCGTCTGGATCATGCTACGTGTGCGAGGGGTGTGGCTCCACTTCGGGGTGCAGCTAACGCCGCGGTTTCCCGGCCGTGAGGGTTACGCGCTTCGTCCGTTAGTATTGCTGCATGACGCAGATTCCTTCGGGCTGGTACCCGGACCCGCAGCTGCCGACCAATGTTCGCTGGTGGGATGGTACTCAGTGGACGGATGCCACTCAACCAGCGCACTATTCCCAGGAATCGCCGCCTCAGCCATATGCCCCGGCCGCCGCGTTTGGCCCGACGTATTATGCCCAGTATCCGGAGGGCTACGCGCCCGTTGCGCTCACCTTCCGAGAATGGTCACAGACCGTCATGGATGCGAAGCTGCGCACCGAGCTGAGAAGTACGTTCATAGTTGTCGTGATCTGTGCTGTGGTGACACTGATCGTAGGGGCGACCAATCTTTTCGGTGCCGGTTGGTATGTTGCTATTGACGCTGCCGTCGTTCTGGGGCTCGGTCTCGGTGTGTGGCTCGCGGTGAGCCGGATATGTGCCATCGTCCTACTCGCCTACGGCGTTTGCAGCATGATCGTTTTGTTGGTTGAGTCTGGTTTATTCGGCGGCTGGCTCATCGTGGTGGCCGGTGTGTTCGCGGTGGTGAATACCACGAAGGCCCACAAAGCGTGGCAGGCCTACCAACTGGCGAACGGGATCGCATAAGAAAGGGTTCTCCCCGGCGCAACTTGCCGCAAGGTTAAGCGCCAGGAGCCCCATCCACGGTAGCGTTGTGGGTATGGCCATATCCATACCGAAACTCTCCAAAGACGAGATTGCGAAGATTGACGCTTGGTGGCGTGCATGTAACTATCTGACGGTCGGTCAGATCTATCTCCAGGACAACCCGTTGCTGAAACGCCCCCTCGTCGCCGACGACATCAAGCCTCGTCTGCTCGGCCACTGGGGTACATCCTCCGGCCTGGGCTTCATCTACAGCCATGTGAATCGGCTCATCCGGGAGACCGGGCAGGACTGCATCTACATCGCCGGGCCGGGCCATGGTGGCCCCGCGCTGGTAGCCGCCGGGTACTTGGAAGGCTATTACACCGACTGCTTCCCGCGTGTCACCCAGGACGACGACGGCATGAAACTGATGTTCCGTCAGTTCTCCTCACCGGGCGGCATACCCTCCCATGCGTCCGTGACCACTCCCGGCTCCATCCATGAAGGCGGTGAGTTGGGGTACGCGATGAGCCATGCTTTTGGTGCCGCGTTCGACAACCCCGATCTGTTGGTGGTCGCGGTTGTCGGCGATGGCGAAGCCGAAACCGGCCCGCTGGAGGGCGGCTGGAAGGGTGTTTCATTCCTGAACCCGGTACATGACGGCGCGGTGCTGCCGATCCTGCACCTCAACGGCGCCAAGATCGCTGGCCCCACCGTGCTGGCCCGCAAAGACCCAGAGGAAGTGCAAAGCCTCTTTGAGGGCCACGGCTACGAAGTGCTGTGGGTGGAGGGCGACGATCTGCCGTGGATGCATGAACGGTTTGCCAACACGCTGGCGTATTCCTGGACGCGCATCAAGGAGATCCAGGACGAGGCCCGTAGTGACCCCGATTTCGACTTCTCCGGCATCGCTTGGCCGATGATTATTCTACGTTCCCCCAAGGGTTGGACTGGCCCAAAGGTGGTAGACGGCGAGGTGGTCGAGGGCACTTGGCGAGCCCACCAGGTGCCGTTGTCCGGGGTGAGAGAAAACCCGGATCATCTGGCGTTGTTGGAGGAGTGGCTGAGGAGTTACCGCATCGAAGAACTGTTCAACGCCGACGGCAGCCCCACCGAGTTGGTCAAGGCCAACAATCCCGTGGGCGCGAAGCGCATGAGCGCCACACCGCACGCCAATGGTGGGTTGCTCACCAAAGATCTCGACATCCCCGACTTTAGGCAGTACGCCGTTGAGGTGACGCCGGAAACCCGGGGCACGATGCGTTTCGAGTCCACGCGCAAGCTGGGCGAGATGATGCGCGACATCTACACCAAGAACCCCACCAACTTCCGGCTTTTCTGCCCCGATGAGACCAACTCCAACCGGCTCGGTGCCGTATTCGAGGTATCCGAGCGTACCTTCATGGAACTCACCAACGCCATCGATGTGCAGATCGGCCCCAGCGGTCGCGTGATGGAGGTGCTCTCCGAGCACAACTGCCACGGCTGGTTGGATGGCTACACCCTCACCGGTCGTCACGGGCTGTTCGCCACCTATGAGGCGTTTGCCATGGTGAGCGCGTCCATGACCATGCAGCAGGCGAAATGGCTGGATGAGGCCCGCCATCTCAACTGGCGCGCTCCGGTGCCCTCCACCAACATCCTGCTGTCGAGCACCTGCTGGCGTAACGACCACAATGGGTTCTCGCACCAGTCGCCGATGCTGCTGCAGGTGGTGTTGAACATGCGCGGCGACATCGCCCGTATCTACCTACCACCGGACGCCAACTGTTTGGCGTACGTCTCAGACCATTGCTTCCGCAGCCGCAACGTGGTCAACCTGATCGTGCAGGACAAGCAGCCGCAGTTCCAGTGGTTGTCGCTGGAGGAGGCCATCGACCACTGCACCCGAGGTTACGGCATCTGGGATTGGGCTGGCACGCCCGATCTGGGAACCGAGAAACCGGACATCGTGATCGCCTGCGCCGGAGACGTGGTGACCATGGAGGCCGTTGCGGCCGCCGAGATCCTGCGGGAGCGACTGCCGGAACTGAAGGTGCGCTTCGTCAACGTGGTCGATCTGATGACGCTGTACCGCCCGAAGGATCACCCGAACGGCATGAGCGAGAAGGCGTTCGCCGACACGTTCACCGAAGACGTAGATGTGGTGTTCGCGTTCCACGGCTACCCCGGTGCCATCCACCAGTTGGTGCATGGCCGCCCCGACGCAGATCGCTTCCGCGCCCGTGGCTTCGTGGAGCAAGGCACCACCACCACGCCGTTTGACATGGTGGTACGCAACAAGGTGGATCGCTATCACCTGGTAATGGATGTGATTAACAACGCCCGTAATCTGCCCAAGGGTGCTCACGAGCTGTACCAGTACTGCGAGAAGATGCTCGCCAAGCACTCCGAGTACATCGTGGAATATCTACAAGATATGCCGGAGGTAGCCGAATGGAAGCTCGATCCCTCCGACGACCCCGCCCCGGCGTGGCGCGAGGTCGCAAAGAGCGCAAAGAAGAAGTGATTTAGCGCCGATACGTGACCTGCCCGGCCCAGATGGTACACACCACCGGGTCGGGCAGGTTCATGCCGTGGTACGGGTTGTTACGGGCCTTTGACGCGGAGCGTTCGCGATCAACGACCGCGCGCCGATTCGGGTCTATCAAGACGATGTTGGCCGGGTTGCCGGGGATGAGCGGCTGGCCCTGATTGTCCAACCCGGCCAGCGTTGCGGGAGCGTGGCTCATCAACCGGGCCACGTCCGGCCAGCCGATCATGCCGGGGTTCACCAGCGTCTCCATTACCACGCTGAGCGCTTGTTCCAGCCCGATCATGCCGGGGGAGGCGGCAGGGAACGGTTTTCCCTTGTCAACAGAGGTGTGTGGGGCATGATCCGTTCCGATCATGTCGATGGTGCCATCGGCCACCGCCTCTCGCAGCGCCATCACATCGGCGGTGGGGCGCAGCGGGGGATTAACCTTATACGTGGTATCCGGCCCGTTGCGGGCAGTGCTTTGGATCAGCAGATCGGAACCCAACAACAGATGGTGCGGGGTGGCTTCGGCACTCACCCGTACTCCGTGTTCCTTGGCGCGGCGGATCAAATCGAGCGATTCCAAGGTGGAGACGTGGCAGATGTGTACTCGGGCACCGGTCGCTTCGGCCAAGGCGATATCGCGTTCCACGATGCGCCACTCCGCGTCGCGGGGCCACACCGGCAGGTGCGACGCCGCACAGGCTTCCAGATCAGCGCCGCAGCAAGCCATGGCACCGGCCAATCCGGCATCCTGGGCGTGCTCAGCGATCACTCCGTCGAATGAAGCCACCGTTTCCAGCGCCGCCCGCAGCAGCGCCGCGTCCATCACACAGGCACCATCGTCACTGAACACCCGTACTTTGGCGGCACTTTCGGCAAGAGCGCTCAGTTCGGCCAGTCGTTTCCCGGCGCGGTCATGCGTGATAGCCCCGATGGGAACCACCTGCGCCTGAGCCGACACCGCGGCGGCACGATCTAGCAGCCACAGCGCCTCGTCCGGCCCATTGGTGGCGGGTGTGGTGTTCGGCATCGCCAGCACGCAGGTGTACCCACCCCTGGCGGCGGCCAGTGTGCCGGTGGCGATGGTTTCTGCCGCCTCATTGCCGGGCTCACGCAGATGGGCGTGTGGATCGACCAACCCCGGCAGCGCCAGCAACTCGGCGGCGTCGATTATCTCAGCCGTTGCTGCCGGGGCGTCAGCCAGTATGCCGTCGATCAGGTACAGATCACCGCTGGTGCCGTCCGCCAGTGTTGCTTGGCGGATGATGAGCGGTTTCATGCTCGTGCGTCCCATTTCCGGCTGGCCTGTTGTGCGGCCAGTTTGCGACGGCTGCCATCCAGATTGTCGTTGACGGTACGGCTCACCGCTTCGGTGAGTTTCGGCTCCGCCAGGAGTCGGTCGGCGACTCGTGCGAGGTACGCCTCGTCCGCCAGCGGCTCGGGCCAAAGATAGGTGAGCAACAGGTCGGTGATCCAGTTGCCCCGATCGGAGAAGATGCCGATCTTGCCGGAGATAGCATCGACCAATTCCAAGTATTTGTCGGTATACGGTGCCAGCACCTCCTCTTGACCGTGGCGCATGAAGTTCAACGCGATCTGCCGCGCGGTGCCGTTTGGCACATCGGCGGACTCGGTGAGCAATCTCCAGGCTTCAGCCTTCGCTTCCGGTGTCGGCAGGGCCGCCCGTACCCCGGCGGCGCGCTCCACGCCGCTGATGGTCACGTCGGCTGCTTCCATGGTGCTGAGTCGCTCCGACTCCAGTTCGCCGATGGCCGCCAGTGTGGTGAGCATCGCCCAACGGCGATCCACGTCGATAGCCAACCCTTGTGGCACCTCCTCGCCGTCCAGCCAGGCTTGCAGCACCGCGGCACCCAACGGGGCGTTTACGGCTCGTATCAACGCATCGGCAATGGAAAGCTGCTTGTCAGAACCGGGTTCTGCCTGTTGCAGCAGCGCGCCCAGCCGCGACACCAGATACGAGCGGTTCGCCTGTCGGAACTGAGGCGCGGAGTAGCCACCGGCGGCGGTGAGAGCGCTGTTCAACCGGGCTTGCAACGCGGCGATATCGGTCTCTACCGGCACCGAAGCCAGCACCAATTCGATGAAATCACGGCTGCCTATTTCGGCGTCGCGCCAGGAGTCCCAGGCGCTTGTCATAATCACCGCACGAGCCAGTGGGTCGGCGATCTTCCCGATGCCGTCCACCGCCGCGGTCAGCGACGCCGCGTCCAGCCTGATCTTGGCGAACGTCTCGTCTCCAGCGTTCAGCAGTACGATGAGGGGACGTTGCGAGCCGACCAGCGCTGCGATGGGGGTTACCTCGTCGTGGATGGCTACGTCTTCCAAACCCCCGGTGCGTACGATTTGGCCGTCCACTAGGTCGTAACATCCGATGCTGAGGTGATGGTTGCGCAGCTTCGGGTGTTCTGGCCGCGCGGTTTGCACCACCTCGAAACGGGTGATGACCCCAGCCGAATCCAGGTACACCTCGGGTCGGAGCGTATCCATCCCGGCGGTTTCCAGCCAGTCCGAGGCGAAACCACCGAGGTCACGTCCGGAGGCGGTTTGCAGCGCGTCGATGAGATCGGCAAAAGAGGCGTTGTCCCAGCCGTGCGTCTTCAGGTAAGCGTGTATCCCGGCAAGGAACTGCTGCTCGCCGACGTGGGCCACCAACTGCTTCAACACCGAGGCACCTTTGGCATATGTGATCCCGTCGAAGCTCTGCTCCACCGTATCGAGATCCACCATGTCGGCGGCCACCGGATGCGTCGTCGGTAGTTGGTCGGCGGTGAACGCCCAGGTCTTGCGGCCATTGGCGAAGCCCACCCAGGGGTTGACGCCGCCATGCTCGGCCACAATGAGTTGCTGACAGTAGTGCGACGCCCACTCTGCGAAACTCTCGTTCAACCACAGGTCGTCCCACCAGCGCATCGTCACCAGATCGCCGAACCACATGTGCGCCAACTCGTGCAAGATGGTGTTGTCGCGGGCCTCATACTGTGCGGCGGTCACCTTGGAGCGGAACAGGTACTCATCGCGGATGGTGACGCAGCCGGCGTTCTCCATCGCCCCGGCGTTGTACTCCGGTGCGAACACCTGATCGTAGGAGTCGAATGGGTATGGCACCCCGAACGTCTGCTCGTAGACCGCGAAACCGCGCTGGGTGGTCTCGCGCAGCTTGGCGCTGTCAAGGTATGGCACCATCGATTCGCGGCACACCAGCGCCGCCGGAATCTCGCCGTTGACGCTGGTGAGTGAGCCAGGCTCGACGTGGTAATCGCCCGCCACCAAGGCGGTGATGTACGTGGAGATACGCCCGGTGGGCGCGAAACGCCAGGTGGCCACATCGGCCACGATCTCGGGTTTCGGGGCCACCGAGTTGGAGATGACCTTCCAGGTTGGGGCAGTGGTGACCGTCAGTTGAAAGGTGGCCTTCAGGTCGGGTTGTTCGAAGCAGGCGTACATGCGGCGTGCGTCAGCGGTCTCAAACTGGGTATAGAGGTAGACGCGCTGGTCGGCTGGGTCCACAAAGCGGTGCAGCCCCTCGCCGGTGTGCGAATAACGACAGAGCGCGGTGACGCTGAGTTCGTGTTTGCCGGGCGTGATTTGGAAGGGCAGCCGGGAGCGCTCGAAGGTGGCGGGGTCGAGCGGGGTGCCGTCCAGGCTGGCTGACAACACCGCGTCGGCGATGAGGTCGATCCAGGTGTCGCCGGGATCGAACGCCTCGAACACCACGGTGGAGGTGGAAACGAACTGCTCGCCGGGGTCGGCGCCGTCGGGTACGTTACCCGTCAACTCCACCGTGACGGCGTAGCTTTCGGTCGTGAGCAGCGCGGAGCGTTTTTGTGCCTCGGCGCGGGTGATGTTCGCCGGATTCATGTCATACCTCTCATAACCGGTGTTGTCGCGGCGCTGGCACGGGGGTTGCCACAACTGACCACCAGCCTACCTGGCGGCGCGCCCGGAAGCTGTCAGCGTGATAAGGCAGGATGGAGACATGGCAACTAAGCGTTCGGAGGAACCGCGACGGGAATGGCAGACGCTGGTAGAGCGCGTCGTGCGGGCACAGCAGGAGTATTACGGCGCTGATGCGCCCACCATGTCCGATGCCGAGTACGACCAACTGATGCGCGATCTGATGGCGTTGGAGGACGCCCACCCCGAATTACGGGTGCCGGATTCGCCGACGCAACGGGTCGGCGCGCCCCGTGAGTTGAGTGATTTCGCGCCGGTGACGCACCCAGAGCGGCTGTTGAGCCTCGACAATGTGTTCTCGGAAGCTGAACTGGGGGAGTGGTTGAACCGTACCGAACGGGTACTGGGCTACGAGCCCAGCTATTTATGCGAACTGAAGATCGACGGCCTGGCGGTGGATTTGGTGTATCGCGATGGACGGCTGGTGTCGGCGGCTACCCGGGGGGACGGACGGGTGGGAGAGGATGTCACCCCAAACGTGCGCACCATCGGGGTCGTTCCGGCAAGGTTGCGTGGTACCGATGTGCCAACGCTGGTGGAAGTGCGTGGTGAGGTATTTTTCCCGGTGGCCGCGTTTGAGGAACTGAACGCCTCGCTGATCGCCGCCGGGAAAGCCCCGTTTGCCAACCCCCGTAATGCCGCCGCGGGGTCACTGCGGCAGAAAGATCCGGCCGTTACCGCCGGGCGTCCGCTGTCGCTGCTGGTGCATGGGATTGGGGCTCACGAGGGCTTCAAAGTGGAAACGCAATCCGAGGCGTACCAAATGCTCTCCGGATGGGGGTTGCCCATCTCAGCGCACTGCAAGGTGGTCACCGGGCGGGCTGCGGTGGACGACTACGTCGTCTGGGTGGGCCAGCAGCGGCATAGCATGGAACACGAACTGGATGGTGTGGTGGTGAAGGTGGACGCTCTGGCCGCGCATACGGCGCTGGGTGCCACTTCCCGTGCCCCGCGTTGGGCCATCGCGTACAAGTTCCCTCCCGAAGAAGTGAACACCAGGTTGTTATCGATCGAAGTCGGGGTGGGCCGTACCGGGCGTATCACGCCGTACGCGGTGATGGAGCCGGTGACGGTAGCCGGTTCCACGGTGGAGCGGGCTACACTGCACAACGGCTACGAGGTGAAGCGCAAAGGCGTGCTCATCGGCGACATGGTGGTGCTGCGTAAAGCTGGCGATGTGATCCCAGAAGTGGTAGGGCCGGTGGTGGGTTTGCGTACCGGAGCCGAAACCGAGTTCACGATGCCCACGCGCTGCCCGTCGTGCGGGGCGGAACTGCGGCCGGAGCAAGAAGGTGACAAGGACATCCGATGCCCGAATGCCCAGCGGTGTCCGGCGCAGCTTATCGAGCGAGTGTTCGGCTTGGCCTCGCGTGGCGCGCTCGATATTGAGGCGTTGGGTTACGAGGGTGCGACGGCATTGGTGAACTCCGGTGTGTTGAGTACGGAGGCCGCACTGTTTGAGTTGGTTCCAGCCGATCTGGCGCGGGTGATGGTGCGTGACCAGCCGTATTTTTGGACAAAGGGCAGTAACCGCATCCCGAGTAAACCCAAGGATACCACTCTCACACTGTTCCGAGAGTTGGAGCGGGCGAAAGCCCAGCCGTTGTGGCGGGTGCTCAATGCGCTTTCCATCCGTCACGTCGGCCCGGTGGCCGCCCGGGCTTTGGCGACACGGTTCGGTTCGTTGGATGCCGTCGCCTCCGCGTCCGCCGCCGAGTTGGCCGCGACCGCTGGCGTGGGCCAGGTGATCGCCGAGTCGATTATCGAATGGTTCGGGGTGGATTGGCATCGTGACATCGTGGCGCGTTGGCGCGCCGCCGGGGTGCGTATGGCCGATGAGACGTCGACAAAAGACGGGCCGGGTGTGCTCGCCGGGCTCACCGTCGTGGTCACCGGTACGCTGACCGGTTTCAGTCGTGACGAGGCAAAAGAGGCGATTATCAGTCGTGGCGGCAAGGCAGGGTCTGCGGTATCCGCCAAAACCGACTACGTAGTCGTGGGGGAAAATCCCGGTTCCAAAGCCGTTAGGGCCGCCGAGTTGAGCCGTCCCATTCTTGACGAAGCGGGCTTCGTTCGACTGTTGGAAGAAGGACCTGTGGATCGTTTCCAGGTTTTATCAGAAGATGGGAGACTATGACCATGAGAGTGCATATCGCTACTGACCACGCGGCGTACGACCTGAAGGAGTTCCTCGTCGGGGCTCTCACCGAGGCGGGCTATGAGGTTGTCGATCACGGAGCGCATGGGCGTGACGCCGAGGATGACTACCCAGATTTCTGCATCCCTTGCGCCGAGGCGGTGGCCGCCGAAGGTGCGCTCGGCGTGGTGCTGGGTGGTTCCGGCAACGGTGAGCAGATTGCGGCCAACAAGGTGCCGGGAGTCAGGGCCGCACTCGCCAACGACGTGGAGTTGGCGAAGTTGGCACGCGAGCACAACGATGCCAACGTCATCTCCATCGGCGGGCGGTTCACCACCAATGAGGAGGCGTGGGAGATCGTGCAGATGTTCCTCATCACGCCATTTTCTGAGGGGGAACGCCATATCCGGCGCATTCAGAAGATCAGTGATTATGAAGCCCGTTGACGTGTAGCCGTGGCCCGTCAGGGGCGTGGCTCTCCGGAGGTCGCGGGGGCTGGGGGCTTGCCGGAGGCGCGCTCCGCGAGGGTACGTGATGGCGGCGAGAGTGGGGCTGGCACCGCCATCAGTTCACGGGCTCGAAGCGCCCGGTCGGGGTTTACCAGAGCGGAGATGCCGTCGCGCCCATCCGTGGTGCGGCGCAGACCTTTTAGCGAGCTTTGCGGTTTGCTATCCGTCATGATGCCAACCTTACCGCTAGTATTAGTTGGTCACTCGGGGCGTAGCGTAGTGGCTAGCGCGCCTGCTTTGGGAGCAGGAGATCGCGGGTTCGAGTCCCGCCGCCCCGACGCAATGGGTGTGGCTTCGACCGAAGGTCGGAGCCGCGCCCATTTCTGTTTGTGTTGTGCGGGGGGACTCGAAAGCGTGTAGCGCCGGGCCGTTGGGAGAAGCCCCGGTGGGGCTTCGAGTAGGCCCCCTTGAGTCCCGCTGCCCCGACGTAATGGGTGTGGCTTTGACCGAAGGTCGGAGTCGCACCCGTTTTTGTTTGTGTTGTGCGGTGGGGCTCGAAAGCGTTGCTGGCGGATTTGCGCAGCCACTCCATCGGCGGCGGGGGTAGCATTTTCAATCCAAGGAGGTACCGATGAGTCTAGGGCCATGGACACCACCGCCGGAGGCGCAACTGCTCGACAGCGCCAACCGGGAGTTGGCGGAGCGTTACATACTGGAATTGTTGGACGAACAGTTGGCGGTCACGGCGGCTGCTGCCACCGAATCAGCCATTGATGTCGAGGCCGAGCTTCGTATCGACGCGCTACGGGCGGCGTTCACCGAAGCGCAACAGATCGCTGCGGCACGGCGCTGACGTTACCTCAAGCCGGGCTCATTCGGGTAGGCTGACCCTCTGGCGGTTTAGGCCTGTCCCGGGCCGCCCAAGCGGATGTAGCTCAATGGTAGAGCCCCAGCCTTCCAAGCTGGTCATGCGGGTTCGATTCCCGTCATCCGCTCGGCCAGAGAGGGTGGCGGGAATCGAACCCGCGAGGGCGCGACTATCGTGAGGTAATCCGGTGGATTGCCGAGC
>JAIRRM010000181.1 GCA_031255975.1 Propionibacteriaceae bacterium
CCGTCCACCACCACACCCACTCAAACACCCAGTATCCCGGCGATGACCCCAGCGTTGCCGACGGCCCCCACATCCCCGCGTCCCACTGCGCCGGGCGAGAACCCCAACGCTGATTTTGACTCCTTGCTGCGATGGCAGCCTACGCAGCGTGATCTGGACGATTTCGCCAAATGGAATTGCGGCGATCCCTTCCCGAACGTGTGGGATCAACCGATGTTCGCCTGTGACGGCGACATCAAGTATCTGCTTGGCCCGTCGGTCATCCAGGGCGAGTCGGTAGTCAATTCTGAGGCCGGTATCCCATCCGGACAGTTGTCGTACGTGGTCATGTTGGAGTTCGACGCGTTGGGTGCGGAGCAGTTCTACACGGTCACCGCGTACCTCGCTACCCAAACCACCCCGCGAAACCAGTTCGCTATCGTGCTCGACACCAAGGTGGTATCGGCCCCGTCGGTGAGTTCGGCTATCCCCAACGGCTCTGCCAGCATTTCCGGCCCGGGCGTCACCGCCGAAACATCGCAGGCGCTGGCGCGGGTGTTGCGCTACGGCGCGCTGCCGCTGTCATTCGACGTGTCCAGTGTCGACACCATCTCGCCGACACTTGGCGGCGAACAGCTACGGGCTGGCGTCATCGCAGGTCTCATCGGCCTGGCGCTGGTGCTCATCTACTGCGTCATCTACTACCGCGCGCTGTCGCTGATAATCTTCGGCTCGCTGGTCGCGGCGGCCGCCATCACATACGGCGTGATCGTGCTGCTGGGTGAGGCGATCGGATTTGCGTTGAACCTGCCGGGCATCGCCGGTGTCATCATGGCGATCGGTGTCACCGCTGACTCGTTCATCGTGTATTTCGAGCGTATCCGAGACGATGTACGCGAAGGTTTCAGCTTGCAGCACGCCATCGAATCCGGTTGGGACAAGGCTCGCGGCACCGTCGTGATCGCTGATTCGGTGCAGTTGCTCTCGGCGTTGGTGCTGTTCTTCCTGGCCATCGGCTCGGTGCGCGGTTTCGCGTTCACGCTGCTGGTATCCACCGCCATTGATCTGTTCATCGTGTTCTTCTTCACGAAGCCAATCGTCACGGTGTTTGGCCGTACCGCCTTCTCCAAGTCTGGTCACCCCTGGTCGGGCTTCGACCCGGCACATCTTGGGGTCACCGTTGAAATGATTCGGGGCGTCCGTAGCACCACCCGAACACTGTCGTCCGCAGGGAAGGAGGCCTGAGATGACTGACACTCCGGTCAAGAAGAATCCTCCGTTCTCCACCAAGGGCAATCAACAGCCGTTACTGCCGAAGATCGGGTTCGTGCACCGGTTGTA
Organism: Propionibacteriaceae bacterium; assembly: GCA_031255975.1. Taxonomy (GTDB): domain Bacteria; phylum Actinomycetota; class Actinomycetes; order Propionibacteriales; family Propionibacteriaceae; genus WRGV01. The sequence goes on from JAIRRM010000181.1 coordinate 1,321, forward strand.
CACATCCGACTTCAATGTCGATTTCGTGGGCAAGCGCAAGTGGTGGTTCGGCATTTCCGCCGTCATCGTGTTGGTGTGCGTCGCCTCCATCGTGTTCAAGGGTCTGGCGCTCGGGATTGAGTTCAAGGGTGGCTCCGTGTTCCAGGTGCCCACCACCATCACCGACAGCACCATCGCCGATTACACCGCCGTGGTGAACGGCTCCGGGCTGCCTGATATGGATGCCACCGAGATCACCACCACGACCACCAACGTGCGGCTACAGGTGCGGAGTCTCAGCAACGACGAGGTGGAGGTGTTACGGGCGGCGCTGGCGGAAAAGGCCGACATCTCGGTGGACGAGGTGACGTATCAGTTGGTTGGCCCGTCGTGGGGGCCGCAGATCACCCAGAAAGGGGTGCAGGCGCTCGTCATCTTCGTGGTGCTGGTGGCGCTGCTCATCAGCGTCTATTTCCGCAACTGGAAGATGGCCACGGCCGCCCTCATCGCATTGGCTCATGATGTCATCGTCACCGTCGGTGTCTATTCGCTGATCGGCTTCTCCGTCACCCCGGCGACCGTCACCGGTGTATTGACGATCCTCGGCTACTCGTTGTACGACACCGTGGTGGTCTTCGATAAGGTACGTGAGAACACCCGCGATCTGTCCCACAAGGATTACACCTTCTCAGAGGGCGCTGGCCGTGCCGTCAACGAGGTGTTCGTACGCTCTGTCAACACCACCATCGTCGGAGTATTGCCGGTGGCCGCACTGTTGCTGGCCGGTATGGTGTGGCTGGGTGGCACCGGCCCGCTGCCGGATTTGGGCTTGGCCATGGTGGCTGGCATGATCGCCGGTTCGTGGTCGTCGCTGTTCGTCGCCACTCCGTTGCTGTGCGTGCTGGTGGAAGCAGAACCCGCCATGAAGGCGCACCGGCTGGCCGTGGAGCGCCGTAAGGCTCGAACCCGAACCAAGGTTGAAGCCACGGTCGCCGAGGTCACGGAGCCAGTCACCATCGCGGCGGCACCGATGATTGTCGAAACCGCCGGTAGGCCGCAGCCGAAGCGGCAGACTCGTGCCGAGCGGAAAAAGATCTGATGTCAAACGGTCGTGAATTGGTTGAGTCGCTGATCCGCGAGGTGCCTGACTTTCCGAAGCCGGGCATTTTGTTCCGCGACATCACTCCGCTTATCGGCTCCCCGACTGGATTACGCGCGGTCATCGCAGCACTGCTCGCGACGGTGCCGGAAGGCATCGATGTGGTGGCCGGTATCGAATCGCGCGGGTTCATCTTCGGGGTACCTTTGGCGCTGGAGTTGGGCGTGGGGTTCGTGCCGATCCGCAAGCCGAACAAGCTGCCGGGGCCGGTCTACAGCCAGGGGTTTGATCTGGAGTACGGTTCCTCCACGTTGAGCATCCATCAGGATGCGTTGCAACCCGCTCAGCAGGTGCTGTTGGTGGACGATCTGCTTGCCACCGGCGGCACACTGGTGGCCGGGGCGCAGTTGATCGACAGGGCTGGGGCGGCCACTGTGCACGTCTCGGTGGTAATCGAGTTGGCCGACCTCGGTGGGCGCGAGAAACTGGCGGCGGAGCGCGGCATCGCTTCCATCACATCGTTGGTCGCATACTGATCGCGGGGCGGGCGGAGCACAACTGACCGCCGTCTCGTGCCGCCTGCGCCAAACTACTTCCAGGGCGTGGCTGTTGCAGGCGCAGCTTGTTGCCACTACACGGTAGACTCGGTTCCCACAGCGGGGGATGGGAGCGCGATGACGATCGATGGTCAGCCGGAGCTAGCTCCAGTCGTGACCGCGCCTGGGCTCATCGGTCGAGCGGCCACCGGCCCGGAACAACCACGGCTTAGGATGCGGCAACGACTGGCTCGTCTGGGTGCGCCACGCAATGCCCAGTCCGCCGTACTTGATCCACTGTTTGCCGTGGTGCGAACCACATACCCGAAAGCCGATTTGGCTCGCATTGAGCGGGCTTACCGTACCGCAGAGCACTACCACCACGGCCAGACCCGAAAGAACGGCGACCCGTACATCACCCACCCCCTTGCCGTGGCGACCATTCTCGCTGAACTCGGTATGCCAGAGGA
>JAIRRM010000022.1 GCA_031255975.1 Propionibacteriaceae bacterium
GCCTCTGAACGTATCGTGTTTTTCGGCGGCGCGGGGGTGTCGACCGAGTCGGGTATCCCCGACTTCCGTAGTCAGGATGGGCTTTACCACCAGCAGTACGACTACCCGCCGGAGACGATTCTGTCGCGTAGCTTCTTCGAGGCCGAGCCTTTCGAGTTCTACCGGTTCTACCGCGACAAAGTGTTGGCCCCCAACGCCGTTCCCAACGCCGCGCATCTGAAACTTGCCGAACTGGAGGCAGCCGGGAGGTTGTCTGATGTGGTCACCCAGAATATCGATGGGTTGCACCAGCGGGCGGGCAGCAAACGGGTATGGGAGTTGCACGGGTCGGTGTGGCGTAACCACTGCACCCGGTGTCGTAAGGCGTTCAGTTTGGAGTACGTGCTGGAGGCCGAGTCGGTGCCGTTGTGCGACGCTTGCGGCAAGATCATTGAGCCAGATGTGGTGCTCTACGAGGACGGCCTTGACCCCGAGGTCATCAACGGTGCCGTTGCCGCCATTCGTGACGCCGACATGCTGATTATCGGTGGCACGTCGCTGGTGGTGTATCCCGCCGCCGGATTGGTGCGCTATTTCGCCGGGTCTCGTCTCGCGGTGATTAACATGGACGGTGCCGGCGGCGACATGCGTGGCGCTTTGGTGATCCGGGAGCCGATCGGTCAGGTGCTGGGGCGGATCACGGTGCGCTGAGCGACTGTCGCTCCGCCGCGTCGTGCTGGTTGAAGCGCTACGGATGCGTCGCGCAGAACGTGTCCAGACTTTGCCGAGTTGAGTTGGAGGCCCCCGGGGCCGTCGGTGCGGTTATTCGACGCGCGGTGTGGCGCGCCATGGTTAATGCTCAGCGAAGACGCCGACGTTCTCGTTGCCAAATATGCTTCGCGCGGTGAGTTCGACGCCTTGGCTGTGCAGCGGAGGGTTGTAGCCGACGCTCAGCACCACCAGTAAGCCGTGTTGTTCGTGGGCCAGGGTTTGCGGCAGCGTACGAGCGTCCAAAGGCAACCCGGCGGAATTGAGCCGTTCAACCCAATACGACGCGGACGTGTTGAACTGTTCGGTGGGATCGTGCCGCTCCAGAAAGCCGGATACCGCCTGGTTGAACGTATCGGTCATGCTTTGGGGTAGCAGCCATACCTCCAGCAGTTGTGACTTCGAGTAGTCAACCGCTGCGGTGCCGCTCTGCTGGCACCCGTCTTCCCACCAATCTGCGGCGGGACGTTGCGTATATTCGGCGGTGAGGTTGGCCTGTGTCACGGTGGTGCTCGGCCAACCCCAGGCGGACACGGGGAAGGATTCCAGCATTACCACGGCACCGTCTTCTGGATCACATGCCAGCATCGCCATGAAGCCGCTGTACGTAAAGTCGCGGTAACTGTTGTCGTCGTAGCCGATCACCAGGTGAGGGCGCAGTACGCGGGGCGCGTACAGTGCGGAAAATCCGACCAGTATGGCTAAAGCAACGCAGGTGACAACCAGTGCTCGGAACCTGGCCCGAGCCATCGGCTGCGGAGTCAATGCCTGGAAGGCTGCGGCGTCCGCTTGCTGTGACATGCCGATAATGTACCATAAGAGTGGTACAAATGGAGTGAATGAATAGGGACGGGAAGGGACGACCGTGAGAATTACCGTAGCCGCGCTGGTAGGTGTCGTCGTCATCGTCGGTATCGGATTACTCACGGCGAATGCGGGGGCACGTGGAGTTGACCGTCGTACTATCGCCTGGATGGTCGAGCGTCGTCGTGCGATTTGGGACGTGTCTGATCTGGCATCGGATAGCCTCAAGGCGGAGCGCCAGTTCTATCGCACTCTCATTCGGCGGCATTTGGAGTTCCGCAGGGTTGGGGGCACCATCGGCGCGGTCGCCGCGAGTATTTGGGCAGTGGTGGGAAGTGTACTCATGGATGATCGGGACATGGTGTGGTCATGTACGTATAACCAAGGGTCAAGCCTTTGTTACGGCACCACTACGGTGCCGGGAACCAGTGTGATCGCCGCCGCGCTTTTTGGAGTGCTGTGCGGAGCGTTGTTTAGTGAGGCGTACCGACTACGACGCTTAAGTGGCACTGTCCGCGCCGCCTCGCTGGCTGCCAGGCCAACACTGGAACTGCCGCGGGTGCTGCTGGCCGCCAGGGTGCTGGCGGGGGCGTCATTTGCTGGCATTCTCGCGCTGCTGATCTGGCTTGATGCTTGGCAACTCATCTTCGATGCGGGTTTTGGCTTGGCTTTGGTGCTGGTCGCCGAAATGGCTCGTAAGGCGGTAACCGACCGCCCCCGTCCGCTGCTCACTCCACTCAGCGCTGCCGCCGACCAGGTGATGCGGCAGGCGTCATCCACCGCACTCGTCTGGCTCGAACTTGCGGCGGCCGCGCTGATCTCGTGGCCCCTTCTGGCGGTCATGCTGCTGGGGATAGAGGTATTGATCGGTGACGGAGTTTTCGCGCGCGGGGTTGATTTTTCCGCAATCGCGGCTACGTTGCCAGTGGTGTTGTATTGGGTGCCGCTGGCGGTATGCGCCGTGTGTCTCGTCAAATCAGGGATGCGCCCGCCAACAAGTTGGTACCCGGCTGTTACGCCGCGGCCCATGTCAGCGGTGCCGTTGGCTATCGTGTCTGATGCTGGGGAACCACGGTGATCGTAGTCATCGATCCTGGTTCACGGATACCGCTGGGGGAGCAGTTGCGTTCGCAATTGGAACGGATGATTCTCTCCGGCGAATTGGCTGCCGGGACACAGCTCCCCGCTATCCGGCACCTGGCCGCAGACCTTGATTTGGCTCCCGGTACGGTGGCAAAAGTGTACGAGGAACTGGCCGCGTCAGGCTATATCACTACGGCCCGTCGCCGGGGCACCGTCGTCGCCGACATACGCACGTTGCTCGGTGCCGACCCGGCCAAGGCGGCGGCAGAACTGGCTCTCGCCGCCGAGCATTTGGCACTGCTGGCACAACAATCCGGTTTGGGTGTGGCGGCCGCGTACTCCGCCGTCACCGATGCGTTCAGGCAGTTAGCGACCAGGCAGCAAACCCTTCAGCGGTAGTTCGCAAACTGGACGGCGAAGTCCAGATCTGCGCCGCGCACCAGCCGTTGCACCGTCTGGAGGTCATCACGGCTCTTGGAGGTGATACGCAGTTGGTCGCCCTCAATGAGGGCGCGTACCGACTTCGGGCCCTCGTCCCGGATGAGCTTGCTGATCTTCTTGGCTCCCTCCTGCGGGATACCCTGCTGCAGCGACGCCGACATGTGCCAGGTTTTACCGGAAAGCTTCGGGTCGGTGGCATGTACGGCCTTGAGATCAATGCCCCGGCGCACCAACTTGCTTTGGAACACATCCCAAATGGCCTTGACGCGCTCCTCGCCAGCGGCCTCCATGGCGATGGTGTCTCCTGACCACTTGATCGATGCGCCCACGTCCTTGAAATCAAAGCGAGTTGCCACCTCTTTGGCCGCCTGGTTGAGCGCGTTGTCAACCTCCTGCCGATCCACCTTGCTCACGATGTCGAACGAGCTATCGCCTGCCATGGTCATGTTTCCTTCCACTCAAGCTCATATCCTACGAAACCAGCGGGAGGATATGGCCGTGTGTCGACCTTTTCTGGCAGCGGGCCGCCGCGCAACCGTCGCAAGTTGGGGTCGTCGGAACTTACCGTCCTACGGCGTACCCCTGGGCACCGCGTGGGTTGGCCGCCGCGCCCAATAGACCGGTTTCCGGGTCGGAGGTGACGCAGGATAGCCGTCCCAACGCCCAATCTCCGGAGCGGGTGATGACGTGTCCGCGCCGTTCCAGCCCGGCGATCACCGCGTCTCCGATACGGTTCTCAACGGACGATCCACCCGGCGTCCAGGTGCGGGGCCAGAACGAGCCGGGCGCGGAATCCGAGTGCAGGTTCGGGGCGTCGATGGCCTGTTGCGGGCTGAGACCACCCACCAGCACCCGTAACAGCAGCGGCAACTGCCACTGATCCTGTTGGTCGCCACCGGGGCTTCCGAGCGCCATTACCGGGTGGCCGTCTTTGAGCACGAGCGTGGGGGTGAGGGTGGTGCGGGGCCGTTTACCGGGGGTGAGCGCAGACGGCGAGGCCGGGTCGAGCCAGTTCATCTGGAGTCGGGAACCCATGCAGAAACCCAAACCCGGCACCGTCGGGGACGATTGCAGCCAGCCACCGGACGGTGTGGCCGAGATCATGTTGCCCTGGGCATCCACCACGTCGATGTGGCAGGTGTCGCCCCTGGTGCGCCCACTGGAATCCACCTCCAGCGCGTCCACCCTGACCGATGGTTCGCCGATGCCCGCGGCCACAGGTTTACGTACCGACGGGGCGTCGTAACTTTCGCGTAGCACCGGGTACGGCGGCATTGGGAAACCGGGGATCTCACCGGGGCGGAACTCATGTGATGCGGTCTCGCCGATGAGTTCGCGTCGCTGGGCGGCGTACTCGGCTGAGAGCAGGTACGCCAGCGCCTCGGGTGGCATTGCGTCGCCGTACCAGGTGTCGCGGTCGGCGAGCGCCAACTTCTCCGCCTCCAGGATGAGATGCGCGCCGATCTCGGTGCTGGGGTCGAGTTGGGCGTCGTCGTAGCCTTCCAACAGTTTCAGCATTTGGATGAGCACCGGTCCCTGTCCCCAAGGCCCCTGTTTGGCGATGGTGTAGCCACGGAAAGTGCCGATGACGGCGGGTTCGTAGGTGGCCTGCCAGGCGGCGATGTCGGTGGCTTGCAGCACCCCGGCGTGGTCGCCGCCCTCGGAATGACGGTGCGGGGCGCGGAAGAACTGCTCCACCTTGGTTCCCACTTCGGCACGCCACAAGGTACGGGCAGCGTCAATGCCCTGCTCGCGGGTGAGCCCCGACGCTTGGCTGGACGTCGCCAGCCGCGAGAGCAACTCGGCATACGTATGGTTGTAAATGACTTCGCCGGGTAGGGGGACGCGGCCAGCTGGCATCCAGTGGGCGAGGCTGGTCGTCCAGCTTTCACGAAACAGATCGGCGACGCCCCCGATGGTGCGGCAGACGGCCGCCAGCACCGGATGGCCGTGTGTCGCGTAGTCGATGGCGAACGCCAATATGTCGGGCAGCGACCAGGTGCCATGATCGCGTAACAGCAGCAGCCAGGCGTCCACCGCGCCGGGGATAGCCGCCGCCAACGCCCCCGCACCCGGCACCAGATCAAGCCCCTCGGCCAGGTAGTGTTCGATGGTGGCCCCGGCTGGAGCCGGGCCCTGGCCGCATAACACCACCGGGGTGCCGGGGTCGGTCGCGGTAGCGAAGATGCCCACCATGTCGCCACCGGGCCCGTTCAGATGCGGCTCCACCACATGCAACACGAATGCGCCCGCCACCGCCGCGTCGAAAGCGTTGCCGCCTCGTTCCAGCACCGCTTGCGCCGATGCCGAGACCAGCCAGTGTGTTGAGGCGACCATTCCGAAGTGCCCTCGCAGTTCGGGTCGTGTGGTGGGTGCCGGTGGCTCGATGAACGTCATGCGCTCATGGTAGCGCTCTGCCACCGTCGGCACGGTAGCTGCTCGCCACTGGGTGCAGCTATGGCGGTGCCATGGCCCAGGTCAATCACGTTGCGCGGTTCATTGGGCAGTTTGGTACGCAATTTTGGCAATTTGGTGTACGTAACTGCCCAATGAACACCGAAAACGCCAGCTACGGGTAGAGTGGCCCATGTCCGATTGCGACGGACAGAGCGTAAAGGAAGGTGCAGTGGACAGCTACAGGAACTGAGTTCTTCGTAAGACCAGATACCTGAAAGGCTGCACCATGCCCGCAAGTTTTGGCGCGCGTCCCGCCGTTATTTTGGACGATCTCTCCTTCACCTGGCCCGATGGCGATATGCAGTTCGAGCACGTCTCGGCCACCTTCAACGTCGGACGTACCGGGCTCATCGGCGATAACGGGCAGGGCAAATCGACGCTGCTACGCCTGATCTCCGGGGAGCTGACACCCACCACAGGGCGTATCACCCTGGCCGGCGGGGGGCGGGTGGCCTATCTGCCGCAGCACATCACGCTGCGAACCGATGCCACCGTCGCCGATCTGCTCGGCATCACACCCATTCTGGACGCCATGGCGGCTATCGAAGCTTGCGATCTCGACCAACGCCACTTCGATGTCATCGGCGACGGCTGGGATATCGAGTCTCGTTCGATAGCCGCACTGGAGGCGCTCGGCACGGTGAGCGACCTCAACCGCACCGTCGGCACCCTCTCCGGGGGTGAGACCATGCTGATTGCGCTCACCGGTCTGAAACTCGCGGGCGGCGTTTCACTATTGGACGAGCCCACCAACAACCTCGACCGTGCTACCCGCGAACGGCTCTACGACGAGATCGCCGCTTGGCCGGGCACGCTCATCGTCGTCAGCCATGACACCGAACTGCTGGAACTGATGGATGCCACGGCAGAACTTAGGGCCGGGAGTTTGAGTTTGTACGGCGGGCCGTACTCGGCTTACCGCGAATATGTGGCGGCACAGCAGCAAGCGGCGTTGCAGACGTTGCGTACCGCGACGGCAGAACTGCGCCGTGAGAAGGCGCAACGCATCAAGGAACAGCAGCGGGTGGCGCATTCGGAGCGGCAGGCCAAAAAGGACGCCGACAACAAGCGCTTCCTGCCCGGTGTGCTTGACAAGCGCCGGAACCGCGCCGAGAAGGCGCAGGGTTCCAACAAGCAGATGCTGTTGGCCCGCGAAGCCGAGGCCGCCTCCCGCGTCGCCGAAGCGGCGGCGGCGCTACGGGCGGACGACGCCATCAGCATCGATCTGCCCGATCCCAAGGTGCCGGTATCGCGGCGGATTGCCGTACTGACAAGCCCGGACGGGCGGCAGCTCATCGTGCAAGGCCCAGAGCGGGTTGCCATCACCGGGCGTAACGGTGTCGGTAAGACGACGCTGATCGAGCGGGCGCTTTCAGGGGCTGAGTCGCTGGCGGGGGCTAGTTTGACGTTGCACACTGATCGCGTCGGCTACCTGTCGCAGCGTCTTGACACCAGTCACGACGATGTACCCGTCATTGAGTATCTACGCGAAGCGACCCCCGCTGTGCCAGCGGCGGAGTTGCGGCATCGTTTGGCGCGGTTTCTGATACGCGGTGACGCGGTGTTCCGTCCGGTGGGTTCGCTTTCGGGTGGCGAACGATTCCGGGTGGAGGTGGCGCGGCTACTGCTCGCCGACCCGCCGTATCAACTGCTGATCCTCGACGAGCCAACGAACAACCTTGACCTGGCTACGGTGGATCAACTGGTGCAAGCGCTCGGCGCGTACCGGGGCGCGGTGCTGGTGGTGAGCCATGATCGCGCCTTCCTGGAGCGCGTCGGT
>JAIRRM010000079.1 GCA_031255975.1 Propionibacteriaceae bacterium
GTAAACGCCGCTGAGGATCGGGTGCGTCCTGACGCCCGCGTCGAGTTGGGCACCGGACGATTCGTGTTCGTAGACGCCAAGGTGCCGATGCAGGCGTTTCTGGACGCCCTGGAAAAGCCCGTCGGCCCGGAGCGTGACGCCGAGTTGAGACGGGTGTCGAAACACGTACGGGCGCACATCGACGGGCTTTCTAGCAAAAACTACTTCACCGCCGACAGTGGCACCCCCGAGTTCGTGGTGCTGTTCATCCCGCATGAGGCGATGGCGGCGGAGGCGCTCTATCACGATCCGCCGCTCTACGAATACGCCTTCAAGAAGAACGTGGTGCTGGCCACGCCGACAACACTGATCGCCATGTTGAAGACCATCGGTTACTCATGGCAGCAACACGAGTTGGCCGAAAACGCGCAGCGTATCGCCGCGTTGGGTGCCGAGTTGTATAAACGTACCGGCACCATGACCGAGGCGTTCGCAGGGCTAGGGCGTAATATTCGGCAAACGGTGGACGCTTACAACAAGACGGTCGGTTCCTTCGAGGGGCGGTTACTGCCCGCCGCCCGTCAGATGAGCGGTCTGGGTGTGGCCGGCGGCGCATTACCTGAAATCGCGCCGGTCACCGTGGAGCCCCGCGATCCGAGACGGGCTGAAATCGTAGCCGGTGCGGTTACGGTACCGCTGCGCCTCGCTGGTCCAGATCAATCAGACCAGCAAGAGCATCCGAATGGCTAAATCGACCAAAACCTGCCCCAGAACTGGCAAAACCTCATTCCGTGACGCCATCGCCGCAAAGTTGGCCCTCGCTGCCCAGGCCCGCACCGCTCAGCGTTAAAGGAGACCGTGCTACCTAACCTCCGGCGGCAACGTGAAACTTAGCGTTTCAGTGATGAGACGATCCTCTACCGCCGTAGGCCAGCCGAGTTCCACCAAGCGCTCCAATACGCCCGCCACCAAGGCATCCGGCACGGAGGCCCCGCTGGTCACACCGATCGTAACCACCCCATCATCGAACCAGGCGGAGTCGATCTCGGCAGCATCATCCACCCGATACGCGGCGCGCGCGCCGCCATCCAGCGCCACTTCCACCAACCGTACCGAGTTGGATGAGTTGGAAGAACCGACCACGATCACCACATCAGCCTGGCGGGCGAGTTCACGCACCGCCGCCTGGCGGTTTTGGGTGGCGTAACACAAATCCTCAGAAGGCGGATCGACCAGCCTCGGGAACCGCTCCCGTAACCGGGCGACCGTGGCACGAGTCTCGTCCACACTCAAAGTGGTTTGGGTGAGCCAACCGACGCGACTATCAACGGGTAGCTCCAGTGCGTCCACGTCGGTGGGGGTTTCGATGAGAGTAAAGCTGCCCGGTGCCTCACCCATGGTGCCCTCGACCTCCTCATGCCCGGCGTGTCCGATGAGCAGAATCGGCAAACCCGCCTTCGCGAATCGCCGCGCTTCGTTATGCACCTTGGTGACTAAGGGGCAGGTGGCATCTATCACGCGCAACTTACGGGCGGCGGCTTCCTCACGTACCGCAGGTGACACGCCATGCGCCGAGAACACGCAGACGGCCCCGGCTGGCACCTCACCCAGTTCATCGACGAACACCGCGCCCAATTCGGCGAGCCCGGCCACCACATGCCGATTGTGGACGATCTGCTTACGTACGTACACCGGCGCACCCCATTTGGCAAGCGCCAGTTCGACCGTATGTACCGCGCGATCCACCCCGGCGCAGTAGCCACGCGGGGCCGCCAGCAGCACGCGCTTTTCGGTCATGCGCCAAGTTTACGTGGTGCGCGATGAACGACACCGGCGGTTACCTCCCGCAGATTCCAGCGCCAAAACGGCAGCAGGCCACACACGCCGCGTTCTCGCCACAATCTCCACTCCCCAACCTCCCGCTTGAACCCACCAGCCAGCCGAACAGGCTACCCTGAGTGGGTGACCATCTCACCCACCCCGACGACCAATCGTCTCGGCCTCAACCCGGAGACCCCGGAGGCACTCGGTCGAGTGGTAGAACTGGTCGGCGGCTGGATCGACCGCCTGGGATGGATCTGGGTGGAGGCACAGGTTATCGAATTGAAACGCCGCGCCGCGCCCACGCAGTTCCTCACACTGCGCGACACCGCACGTAACATTTCGGCGTCCATCACCACCACCGCAGCGGTGCTGGACACCGCCGGGCCGCTCACAGAAGGTACCACCGTACTTGCCCACCTAAAACCCAGGGTATACATCGAGCGTGGCCAATTAAGTTTCGATTGCGACGAACTTCGCATCGCAGGCGAGGGACAGCTACTCGCGCGCCTCGAAGTGCTCAAGCGAAAACTGCAAGCAGAGGGCCTGTTCAACCCCATCCGAAAACAACCGCTGCCGTTCCTACCGCGAGGCGTTGGCCTCATCACCGGGGCAAACTCAGCCGCTGAGCGCGATGTGAAAACCAACGTCCGGCTCCGCTGGCCCGGTGCCGCCATCGTCACCCGCTATGCGCTGATGCAGGGGCCGCAGTCTGCCGCCGATGTCATCACCGCATTGTTGGAACTAGACGATAATCCCGACGTCGCCGTGATCGTCATCGCTCGTGGCGGCGGTTCGCTCGAAGACCTGCTGCCTTTCTCAGACGAGGGGCTGATACGTGCCGTAGCTGCCGCCCGCACCCCGGTGGTCTCCGCCATCGGGCATGAACCAGACACCCCGATCCTCGACTTGGTGGCCGATCTACGCGCCTCCACCCCGACCGACGCCGCGAAGCGCATTGTGCCGGATGCCACCGAAGAACTCCGTCTCATCGATACCGCCCGCACCCGGTTGCGTGGCGCGCTTACGTCACGAATCGCAACCGAGCAAACCCTGCTGAACCAACTCAAATCGCGCCCGGTGCTGGCCAACCCGCTGGCCGGGTTCACAGTGCATATCGAGCAAGTGACGGCGTTGCGAACCAGGCTCCAAACCGCCGCCTGGCGTGCCGTCGCAGATGAACGCGCCGTTGTCGCCACCGCCCTGACACGAATACGCTCCATGAGCCCTAAAGCCACTCTGGAGCGAGGCTACGCCATCTTGACTACGGACGATGCCCAATCCGTCACCTCGGTGGCCGACGTGGAGCCAAACGACAATCTGAGTATTTATCTCGCCGATGGGCAACTCGGCGTAACCGTCACCAGCAAATGAAGGAGTGACCCATGGCGAAGAAACCCGACCCCGCCACCGCGCCAAACGGCGAACCCGCCATACCGTACGAGCAGGCCCGCGCCGAACTTATCGAGGTGGTGACCAAACTGGAATCCGGGCAGGCACCGCTCTCCGAATCCATGCAACTCTGGGAGCGCGGCGAGGCGCTGGCCAAAACCTGCCAGCAGTGGTTGGACGGTGCCAAAGCCCGCATCGACAGCGCATCGGGCGAATAGCCGCGAAACAATAACCCCGGTAGCATCCGCTCAAGGGTTGACGCGCCGCAACGTGAGCGCCGCAGCCTCCGCGGACACCGTGAGCGCACCCTCCCAATGGGCATCGTGAAACACCAGCGAATCGTCGCTACGTCCATCAATCTCGAAACCCATCGCGTGCAAGTTTTCCACCAGATACATGTGTGTCGCTGACCCGTCCCCTGGAGTAAGCCCCAGTGTCACCACGTTCTCCTGGTTAACCTTGATGGTCGGCTGCAACCCGGCGGGCACCGAAAACCCGTACGGCGCGTACTTCAGGCCGTAGTCGATGAGCATTTGCCCGCCACTGGGCACCGAAGCCGTGGCGCTGAGTGAAGCTGAGGTTTGCGGCGTGTCAGGCGGAGTCGCCGCGCACCCCACCGGCACCAGCAACGCCGCAAGGCCGAGTGCCAACCGGGCCAGCAAGCCGACCCTGGCCGTGGGCCGCCGTAAAGATCGAAACACCAGTAGCCGTGCCATCAGAACCAATCGTTTCTACGGAAAATCACAAAGATGCCCGCGACGGCACCGATGATTACGGTCGTGGAGAGCCAGAATCCCCATGGCTGCGCGAACCCCGGATACGGCACGTTCATGCCAAACCAACCGGTGATGAGTGTGGGCACCGCGACCAATCCGGCCCAGGCCGCCATCTTCTTCATCACCGCGTTCATCCGGGCGTCATTAAGCGCCAGATTGGTCTCATGTACGGTGGAGACCAGTTCGCGTAACGTCTCCCCCCACTCGGTAGCGCGCAGCAGATGATCCGACAGGTCTTCATAGTACGAGAGCAGTTCC
>JAIRRM010000032.1 GCA_031255975.1 Propionibacteriaceae bacterium
GCCGATAGACCCGGTACGGGCCATCACCAACGGGGCGTCCGGCGCGCTGGGCGCGTTGACCGCCGCCGCTTTTTGTGACCTGCCCGAGGTGGAGCGGGTCTATTACACGGCACCGCGCACTGCCCGACGACCCGCTGACAACCGTAAACTCTCCTACGTAGAAGTGACCGGTACCGACAGCTTGGAAGCCGCGGTTCGCGACATCTGCCGACACGCCCAGGTGGATGCCATCATTCACGCCATGGCGGTCAGTGACTACAAACCCAGCAGCGTCACCACCGTGGCTGAGTTGGCCCTGGCACTCTCCACCTGCTCCCCCGCGCCCCGCACCGCCGCCGAATTGGCCGCCGCCATCCGCGCCGTCCCTGGCTTCGACCGTGACCGTAAGATCGGCTCTGCCGCCGCCGACCTGGTTATCATCGCCGAACCCACACAGAAAGTCATCGCACTGCTGCGCCCGCTCGCCCCACAGGCGGTGATAATCGGCTTCAAGCTACTCACCGACGTGCCACACGCCGAACTGATCCGGGTGGCCACCGGGATACTGACCAAAAACGACTGCACCTATGTGCTCGCCAACGACACCACTGACATCGACCACGCCCGCCACGTCGGCTATCTCATCGACCGGCAGGGACAAGAACAGCGCTTCGGAACCAAGGCAGACATCGCCGCCGGGTTGGTAGCCGCCACCCGCGCCGTCTGGAGCACGCAGGAAGAAGGAAAACCATGAGCAGAATCCTGTTGGGCGTCACCGGCTCCATCGCCGCGTACAAGGCGGCCGACCTGACCCACCATCTCACCAAGGACGCCCACCAGGTAGACGTGGTAATGACGAAGGCGGCGGCAGAGTTCATCACCCCGCTCACGCTCCGTACTCTGTCTGGTCGCCCGGTTTACGGCTACGACCAGTTCGCCGACGCCTACGACGACGTGCGCCATATCAGCATGGCCCGTGACGCTGACGTGGCTGTTATCGCCCCCGCGAGCGCGAACATCATCGGGAAGCTGGCGTCCGGTCTGGCGGATGACCACTTGACCACCGTGTTCACCGCACTCCGGGATCAACCGCGCCTCATCGCTCCCGCCATGAACACCTACATGTACCAAAATCCCATCGTGCAGCAGAATCTGGCTAAACTCGTCGACTACGGCTGGGAACTTATCGAACCCACCGAGGCGCTGCTGGCTTGCGGCGACATCGGCAAAGGCGCGCTGCCACCCATCGCGGTGATAATCCAGCGGATCTACGAAAACCTCTGAACTACGCCTACGGTCTGGCACCATCGTCTTCTAACTACCCCTACGGTCTTAGCTTCCCATACTGACCGCATTATCGACCCGGCGTCATAGCACGGGTGTCTTAGGATGACGAGAGGGCTAGGCCCCTGCATGGAGTGAATGGAGAAACAAGTGCCTGACAGCGCTACTGATAGGCCGTGGCTGAAATACTACGGCGATATGCCCGCCGACATTGAGGTACCCCAGGTCAACCTGTATGAGCTTTTCGCCGCCGCGGCGAAAGCGCATCCGGATAACAACGCCATCGCGTTCATGGGCACTCTCATTACGTACCGGCAACTGCTCGCCGAGGTCGACCACTGCGCCGAGGCCTTCACCGCAATGGGTGTCAAGGCTGGGGATTCCGCCACTTTGGTGATGCCAAACATCCCCAACACCCCGATCATGTTCTACGCCTTGAACAAGATCGGCGCTCGGGTGGCGCTGGCGCACCCGCTCTCCAGCGCCCCAGAACTCGCCCACTACCTTGAGGTGACAAACAGCAAGTGGGCGGTCACCGTTGACATGTTCTACGCGAAGTTCCGCGACACCATCGCCGCCGCAGGTGTCGAAAAGTTGCTCGTAACCCATATCCCCGATTTTCTGAAACCGCTGCTGAAGGTGGGGTTCCGGGTCACCAAAGGTCGCAAGATTCCGGCAGTGCCCAAGAGCGACCCGCTAGTGGTGGAGTGGAAGAACTTCTTGGCCGCAGCGCCCAGAGGCAGCGAGGCCACAGCGTACGTGCGTCCGCAACGCCCCGAGGACGGCGCGGTAGTGCTGTTCTCCGGCGGTACCACCGCACTGCCAAAGGGCATCGAACTCTCATCTTTCGCGTTCAACGCGCTGAAAGTGTCCGTAAAGTGGATCACCGGTCTCACCGAGGCCGACTCGGTGTTAACCATCATGCCGTTGTTCCACGGCTTCGGATTGGGGTTGTGCATCCACACCACACTCAGCACCGGAGCATGCTCCATCTTGGTGCCAGAGGTGAGCGCCAAGAGCTACATCGACAACCTGTTGAAGTATCACCCCACGTTTATCCCCGGTGTGCCGACGCTGTTCGAATCACTGCTGCGTCATCCCAGCCTTGACAAGGTGCGCTTTGACAACTTGGTGGGCGCATACTCCGGTGGCGACTCCCTCACCCCGGATCTCAAGCACCGTTTCGACGCCCGTATCAAGGCGCAGGGAGCCAAGGTGGAACTGTTGGAGGGGTACGGTCTTACCGAGACGGTCACCACCTGCGTGCTGAGTCCGCAAAATGCCTACCGTGAGGGTGCCATGGGTGTCCCGCAGCCGGGCATCCTGGCAAAGATTATCGCTCCAGACACCACCGACGAACTGCCGTACGGCGAAACCGGCGAGATCTGCGTCACCGGCCCCACTTTGATGAACCAGTATCTCGGCGACCCGGAAGCCACCGCCAGCACGCTGCGACGGCACCCGGACGGCCGGTTGTGGTGCCACACCGGCGATATCGGCTCCATGGATTCCGACGGCTACCTGTACTTCGTCAACCGATTGAAGCGCATCATCAAGGTGAGCGGCGTCGCCGTGTATCCGATGCAGGTTGAGCAGGTACTGGAGGCACACCCTCTGGTGGATCGCGCCTGCGTTATCGGCGTACCGGATGACTACCAGATGGCCCGGGTTCGCGCCTACGTGATCCCCGCCGCTGAGGTGATCGCCGACGACGCGGCCAAGGAGACACTGCTGGAGCATTGCCGCCAGCAACTCAACAAGTGGTCCGCACCACGCGAGTTGGAGTTCCGGGATGAATTGCCGCGTACTTTGGTCGGCAAGATCGACTACCGAGCTTTGGAGCGCGAAGCCGCCGATATGTGAGGCGAATAACGGCAAACCACTGTCACTCCAACGCCTTTGCGTACTACGCTTACTCTGTTGAGTTACGTCTGCCGGCGTGACCCCCGACTCGAACAGAACCCAATGAGGAAACATGGCAACCACTAAGCCCAAGGCGCGTTCGGATTCGGCACCCGGATCCAAGAAGGACGCCCCAATTTTCACTCCCACCCCAGAGGCACGTTCCAGCGCCAACAGCAAGCGCCTCATCGCGATCATCCTGTGGATCGTCGCCATCGCCTTGGAAGCAGTGGCTATTTTCTGGCTGCTGCGCCCACCGTTTGACGAATTGGCCGAGAACCAGGGCTTCCCGCAGTGGCGTTTTTACGCACTGATAGGTGCCTTCGTGGTTATCGGTGCGTTGTCGATCACCGGCTCGTTCCTTTGGAAGAAGGCCAACCGTCTTGACCCGGCCTCTCGCAAGGAGCCTGTGCGTTTCTTCGTACAGAATCAACTCGGCGCAATCATCGCGCTTATCGCATTCGTGCCGCTGGTCATCCTGGTCTTCCTGAACAAGGACATGGACGGCAAGCAGAAGGGCATCGCCGGAGGCGTCGGCGTCGCTATCGCCTTGGCCGCGGTGCTGCTCGGTATCGACTTCAAGCCACTCTCGCAGGAGCAAGCGGCCGTCGAATCCCAGGTTGTCATTCAACTGGTGGGCGAAGACAGCGTGTGGTGGAGCGAGGGCGGCAAGGTGGTACACCTGTGCGAGCAGGCATCCGATATCAAGAACGCCTCCACCCCGATTCACAACACCACCATCGCGGACGCCCTGGCTGAGGGCAAGGAAGGCATCACCTTGAAGCTCGACACCGAGCTGAACCAGTGTGGTCTGCCGATTCCGGAGAATCTGGCCGACATCGAAGCCTGGGTACGTGAGGCCCGCGGGAAGTAAACCCATATAGCGCGAGCACGGTTAAGAACCCCGGTCACCCATTCAGGGCCGACCGGGGTTCTTTTCTTGCCGTTCTCGCCTCACCTGGTGAACAAGTGAGCCAACTCTTACGCCACGGTGGCGTCCGGGGCATTCTTCCTGACGCTCTCCACGCCCGCGAGCGCCGACGCCTTCACTTTGTACGCCTCACTAGCCAAGATAATCTCGCCGTTGCTGGCCTTGAGACGGAACCGGAACTGCCCACCTTTGTCGCTGTAAACCTCGAACTTCGGGTTTTTGGCGGTCTCATCTTTCGTCTGATCCTCGATAGCGGCGATTGAGGCGTTTTTCTTGACGCTCTCTATGCCCCGAACCGCCGTCGCCTTGGCGCTGTAAACCTCGGACACACCGATGGTCTCACCGTTGCTAGCCACCAATGCGAACGAGAACCCCTTGGCGGATTCTTTGATGACGAACTTGCCCATATTGTTGCCTTTCCGTTGCCTCCGCGTTTCTCGCCGGATCGCTTCCATCCTGCCACGCCAAACCCCCGCCGTTGGGAGAAAACAGACATCATCTGAACACGGCCACCAGCCAGACGAACAGTGGAGCCAGGAACAGCGCGGGTAATAGATCTCCAACGGCGATGCGTTTGATACCGATGAGCCGGAACCCCAACCCCAGTAGAATGACGCCTCCGGTGGCTCCCAATGCATCCACTTGCCCAACGGTAAGGAAATCCCCTGCCACTACTCCCAGCACGGTAAGCGTGCCTTGGTACAGCGCCAGCGGCACTACCGACGCCGCCACTCCGATACCGAGCCCGGCGGCGAAGGCGATGGAGGCAAAGCCGTCCATCACCGATTTGACCAGCAGCATGTCGGAGCCGAGACCCAGCCCGTCACGCAGCGACCCCAGTACCGCCATCGGCCCGACGCAGTAGACCAACGTGGCCGTGATGGCTCCTTCGGCAAAGCGGGAACCGCCGTCTTTGACAAACCTGGCTCGTGCCCATTCGGCGGCTCGGTCGAGTCTATGCTCGATACGCACTCCGGCTCCCAGGATTCCGCCGATGAGCAACGCCCCCAGTACGATCAACAGCGGCGCATGTGGCCCCACCTCGGCACTCAACGTAACCGAAAGGCCGGATGCGACGGCCTGAGCGCCCAACACCAGCGTGAACAACCCCAACACCTGAGTACTGAGTTCACGGGTGCGCTCTGGAAAGCGGGAACCCAACCCGAGGCCCAGCAACGACCCCACCAATACGAACCCGACATTGATGACGCTACCTGCTCCGATGAACACGGGTAGTAGTCAACCACACCTGAGTGGTAGACATGACGGGTGCTCAATGTCGTCTACCCACTGGTCGAACGCACCCTGGACAACGGGTTGCGGGTCATCGTCAGTTCTGACCTTGCCGCCCCGGCGGTCGCCGTAAACCTGTGGTATGCGGTCGGCTCCGGCGATGAATCACCTGGTGGCAGCGGTTTCGCACATCTGTTTGAGCATCTGATGTTCTCCGGTACTGATCGGGTGGCAGCCGGTGAACATCTGGCAGCCATAGAGGCGGTGGGAGGCCACGCGAACGCCACCACCGACATGGATCGCACCAACTACTTCGAGACGGTGCCGCCACACGCCATCGAATTGGCGCTCTGGCTTGAAGCGGAACGAATGGGTTCGCTCGCCGTCACCCCGGCAAACCTCGCCACTCAGCGGGAAGTGGTGAAGGAGGAGAAGCGGCAACGTATCGACAATGTGCCGTACGGCGACCTCTTCGGGCTGTTACTCGCTCAGAACTTCCCCACGGATCATCCATACGCGCACGAAACCATCGGCTCCATGGCCGACTTGGACGCCGCCTCTAGCGACATGGTGCGCGCTTTTTACGAAACCTGGTACCGCCCCGACAACGCCACCTTAGTACTCACCGGTGCCATTGGCGTAGCCGAGGGGTTCCAGTTAGCCGAACGCTATTTCGGTAAAATCACCAACCCAGCCGCCCCGCGCGGACTACGGGTTGAAGCTGGAGCGCTCCCACCGCATACCGATGTGCCGCGCGTCGCGGTGTATCGCGACGTGCCCCTGCCCGACCTGTCACTCACCTGGCTGGTGCCTCCCACCGGCACCGCAGCCGACGCCGCGCTGGCGGTGACCGCGGCGGTGCTCACCGCCGGACAGTCGGGCCGGTTGTACCGTGATCTGGTACGGGAGCGGCAGTCCGCCGACGCCATCAACGCCTTCAATATGGGGTTGTCACGCGGAGTGTCGCTGTTTGTACTCGGGGGACGTCCCCGCCCCGGGCATACCACGGCGGAGTTGGAAGACGTAATCCTCACCCACCTGGAGACATTGGCGGCGAACGGCCCGACGGAAGCGGAACTTGATCGGGTGCTGGCAAACGTGGAACGCGCCTCTTTCACGGCGCTGGCCCCGGTGGACGAGCGCGCCGACGCCATCAACGCCGCTGCACTGCTACTAGGCGACCCGAACCGGATTAACACCAGGTTCGCCGAGGTCGCCGCGGTGAACGCGGAAGATGTGGCCCGGGTGGCCGCCACCTGGCTGGCTCCGCAGCGACGCGCGGCACTCGAATACCTGAGCGCGGAGATCACAACAGCCGAGGAGGTGGCCAAATGAACGGCAACATTGGCAGCACTGGTGGCGGTGCCGGGGTGTCCCGTCCCAGTATTGGTCGTCCCGTTCTGTGGTCGTTCCCGAAGCACCGCGAGTGGTGGCTTGACAACGGGATACGGGTATGGGCGTTCGATTTACCCGGTCAGGCGGTGGTATCTGCCGACGTGGTGTTTGAGCTGCCGCTTGCGACCGAACCCCGCCCACT
>JAIRRM010000055.1 GCA_031255975.1 Propionibacteriaceae bacterium
CTCCGAACGGCTCCTCGCCAGATGACAACTACCACCTTGCCAGCATCTGGTGCCCTACACCGCTTGGCGAGCACTGTGAGGTGATCGGTACCGATGCTCTGGGGAATATCGGGGTGATGGCTCCAGAAGCGCTGGTGGATTCTCCCTGCAATGCGTTTCTCCCAGATCAAAGTGCTGCTTGCCAACTCGGGTTGAGTGACACAAAGCTGGTGCCGTATCACCACATCGACAACGGCGAGTACCCCGGAGGCTTCTACGATTTCATGCATCTGTTCGTCGGTGATACTGCGGACGCTACAGTGCTCGCTACCCGTTGGGTGAGCGTTTGCATCGCTTTGGTTGTTTGGGGCGGTCTTCTTTTGTTGTTGCCATTGGGATCGCGGCGGTTGATGGGATATGCCATCATGGGTGCCGCCGTGCCACTGACGGTGTTTTTGATTCCATCCAACAATCCGTCGGGGTGGGCTATCGTCGGGGTTACTGCCTGCTGGTTTGGTTTGCATGGGGCAGTAGTATCGGATGAAACTTGGCGGCGATGTGCTCTGGCTGGCTTCGGTGCGCTAGGGGCGCTGCTAGCGGCCACTGCCCGCGCCGACGCCGGGGCGTATATCGCACTGGTGACGGTGGTGCTGGGGTTCTTGCATTGGCCAGAGGTGAAACGTGATGTCAAAGGCAATGTCGTGGTGTTGGCCTCCATGGCAGTGGCATTGATTATCGGCACAGTGGGTTATCTCAGTGGCAGCCAAACTTCGGCACTCAGTAATGGGCTTTATGAGTACGAGGGCCGTAATCCATTAGGGGTGCTGGGATGGAACTTAGGGCACTGGCCCTCGTGGTGGGTGACGCTCTGGTCGGCATCATTAGGTTGGTTTGACACCGTAACTCCATCGGTGGCCTGGGTGCCTGCGACTCTGGTCGGTCTCGGCTTGCTGTTTTGGGGTCTGAGTCACACCAATTGGCGGAAAAACCTGGCCGCCGCTGCGCTGTTTGGCTCGATGGTAGTGCTACCGCTGGCGATTATGCAGGCTGGATTGGCGTATTGGGGTGACGGTGGAGTGCAGGTGCGTTATATCCTGCCGCTGCTGCCAGCCTTGTTTGGCGTGGTGTTGCTGCGTCCCGACCGGGAGGGGGCGCTGCGGCTTTCACCCACCCAGAATGTGATCATCTATGTAGGCCTCACAGTGGCCCACGCGGCGACGCTCTATAACCTGATCCGTCGCTACACAGTGGGACTAGCAGAGGGCGCACCGCTAAATATCAACGCTGCCCCGCAGTGGTGGCGTAGCGGGTACCCTAGTCCGCTCGTCACCTGGGCTATCTCGTCAATCGGTTTTGCTCTGCTGCTGGGGTTGTTCTTTTTCTGGGTCTGCCGCCCCACCTTCGCGTCGTCCACTCAGCGACCTGGCGCGGATGAGGGCCAACTCCTCAGCGAGGGTACGGAGATCCTCCTCCAGCCTGGAGACATTGGCGGAGAGCTGGACACAGCAGATCAGCAAGAAGAAAGTGGCGACGGCAAACAACAAGTTGACGGGCAGCTGTACTCCAGCGATCCCGGCTAGCCACACCGTGAGCTTGGGGAATGCACTGATGATACATACCCCAAGCGCTAGCACGATCCACAGCGCCGCGTACTTCTCCTTGAGCCGCCTTCGACGCAGTAGCACGACTATCCACACCAGGAAAATTGTGCACAACGTCACCGCGAACCAATAGCCACTCATGTTAATTCCCATCTAACAGTCGCGTCGGACGGTTGAGCCCCACCAGTAGCGCTAGGAAGGCTCGGAGTAGGAACGCCGCCGATTTGAGCGCACCATGCGATGGCACGCCTCCTGCTCGAATCCGCATCTGTACCGGTACTTGTATCGTTCGTAACTTGGCGCGGCTAGCGATGATAAGCGCCTCCACAGTATCGCCTAAGTATTCCGCTGGATAGTTGCGGGCCCACACTGCAAGGGCGCGTGTGTTCACCAACCGAAACCCGGAGGTGACATCGGTTAGCTTGGTGTGGGTGATACGGCTCAACGCCGCAGCCAGCAGTTTCATAGCCCAAGCGCGCGGACCATGCACGACGTAATCGCCTTTCCCGGCGAACCGTGCTCCAATCACGATGTCGGCACCGGTCTGAACGGCGGCTGCCAGCAGCAGCGATATTTCGGCGGGATCGTGTTGGCCGTCGGCGTCTACCTGCACCGCGAAGTCATAGCCCTGCTCACATGCGAAGCGATAACCAGTGCGCATCGCCCCACCCACACCCAGGTTCAGCGGTAGATCGAGTACCTGTACTCCGGCAGCGTGGGCCACTTGCGAAGTGGTGTCGGTGGAGCAGTCGTTCACTACTACGATGTCCCAGTCCGGTGCCTTATCGCGTATCTCGGCGAGCACCGCCCCCAAGGTGGCGTCTTCGTTCCAAGCGGGGACAATCACCAGCTTAGATGGACGAGGGCTATGCACCGCACCAGTCTAGGGGTTAAGACTCAACAATATCGGCAGCATATTGTCGCGGTGAATGACCGTCGTAGACGCTGGAGCGTATGCGTTTAGGAACGCTTTCGGGAAACTTGCTCTAGCGTTCGGGTTCCATTTTGTCTCATACGCGTGCAGTGCCCACTCAGGGCCGGTCACGAAGTCGATCTCTCCGCCACCGCTCACGCGCCAGAAGTACCCCAATGGTTCCAACGAGAGCGTCGAGCGATGTTTGGCAAACTCCGCCAGTACCAGGTTCTCAAAAAGGTGGCCAATGTCGGAACGAGTCGCCGAAGGGGAGAAATCTCCCAACAGCGCGTTACGGATTCCGACGTCGTAAAAGTAGATTTTTGTGGCACGCTTCAGTTCATTGCGGAGGTTACGGCTGTAGCTGCCGAGTCTAAATACGACGTAGGCCTGCTCCAACAGGGTGACGTACTTCTCGGCTGTGGCCTTGTCAATTCCAGCCGTCTCACCCAGTTCCGTCATGCTCACTTCCGAGCCGATTTGGAACGCGAGTGCCTTCGCCAAGCGCATAAACCCCGCTGGCTTGCGAATCTCACCCAGTCGGAAGATGTCTTTATAAAGCCCATCGTTCGCCAACTCGGCCAGGAGTTCCACCGCTAATTCAGGGTGGGTGACAACCTCTGGATACCAGCCGAATCTTAAGCGGGAATCCAACATTTTCTGTTCGGCGAGTAAGCCATGATGTGCCACCATCTCATTTGCGGTGAGCGGGTGGAGTTGCAGTTCCCATTTTCGTCCTGTGAGCGGTTCATTGATTGTGTTGGCCAGCTCAAATGACGAACTTCCCGTTGCGAAAAATTGCACGTCTTTACCGAACGTGTCCTGCAGAATCTTCAGTTTGACGCCTATATCTGGGATGCGCTGAGCCTCGTCAATCACGACTGTTTTATGGCCAGCGAGGTAAGGCTGGAAGCCAGCAGCAGATAATCCGTCGAACAGGGAGCGATCTGCCTCCTCATCGGCGTTGAGCCACAGCGTGTCGGAGTTTCCGACGAGGTCACGTAACAGCGTAGTTTTCCCAACTTGTCGTGCGCCCAAAATGATGATGGCCTTGCCAGAGCCGATGCGGGCGTCAATTGTCCGCGTTAATGTGCGGTGGATCATGAATCCAATCTAATGCAAAACGCCAGATTCGGGGAATATACTCCCCGAAAAATGCCATACTTAGGGATTACGTTCCCCGAATCTGGCGTTTCACGGGGACTGCATTCTCTGAACGAGGCATTTTCATAGCAGGCGCCCGCGACGCAAACCACCACAGACAAGCCCGATAGAATCAACCCTATGAAGGTTCTTGTCACCGGTGGGGCCGGATTCATCGGCGCCAACTTCGTCCACTCCACCCTCGCGGAGCGCCCCGACGCGCAAGTGACGGTGCTCGACAAGCTGACGTACGCCGGCAACCCCGCGTCGCTGGCCGACGTTGCCGAACACATCAAACTGGTGGTGGGGGACATCGCTGACGCCGACACGGTAGACCCACTGGTGGCCGACGCCGACGTGGTGGTGCATTTCGCCGCCGAAAGTCACAACGACAACTCGTTGAACGACCCGTCACCGTTCGTGACCACCAATCTGGTGGGCACCTTCACGCTGCTGGAAGCGGTACGCCGCCACGGCACCCGCTACCACCACATCTCCACCGACGAGGTGTACGGCGACCTGGAGCTGGATGATCCGGCGAAGTTCACTCCGACCACGCCGTACAACCCGAGTTCACCGTATTCGTCCACCAAGGCCGGTAGCGATCTACTGGTGCGCGCCTGGGTGCGCAGTTTCGGCATCGCCGCCACCATCAGCAACTGCTCTAACAACTACGGGCCGTACCAGCACATAGAAAAGTTCATCCCACGCCAAATCACCAATCTCATCGACGGCGTGAAGCCGAAACTGTACGGTGCCGGGCTGAACGTGCGCGATTGGATTCATGTACTCGACCACAACCGCGCCGTGTGGGCCATCATCGATAGGGGTCACCTCGGCGAGACGTACCTCATCGGTGCCGATGGCGAGATGAGCAACAAGGCCGTAGTCGAGTTGATCTTGGAGTTGATGGGCCACGATCCGCACGATTACGAGCATGTCGCCGACCGCCCCGGCCATGACATGCGTTACGCCATCGACGCCACCAAACTACGCGAAGATACCGGTTGGACGCCCCAGTTCCCAGACTTCCGCTCCGGCCTGGCGGACACTATCGAGTGGTATCGCACCCATGAAGACTGGTGGCGCGCTCAGAAAGCCGAAGTCGAGGCGAAGTACGCTGCCAAAGGGCAGTGACAAATCCATGGCACCGGTTTAGGGGCACGCCCCGTGGGGTACGACCCCGCAAACTGACGCCAGTGAGTAGATTGCGGTTGGTACGGTCAGGGGATCAGCTATCTTGTGCCACCTCGCGTGAACTCGGAGTCGGCAAAATCTCCGTTCGATAACTGTCCAGTGAAGCGGTTGCCCTGCACCTGATACCAGATTGGGAGTGACTTCGGGAAGTCGGGGCTGGTTTTCAGGTCGAGTGGTTT
>JAIRRM010000071.1 GCA_031255975.1 Propionibacteriaceae bacterium
GTCGTGCAGCGCCAACTGTGGCTCGCCAGCGATGTCTACGGCCCCTTCCGCCACCAACATGTAGCTGAAGAAGTCGCCAAACGCCCGGGTGCGTCCGGCGTCGCGCATCAGATCGACAAACTGTTGCCCACGGCCACACTCGATCCATTCACCGAGCCCGGAGTACGACAAGAATGCATCTCGGGTGGAGGCCACGTCCGATACCCGTATCTGGGTGGAGTTGAGCAACGTCTTGCCTACGAAAGCCCCTTCTCCTTCGGCAGCCCACCAGCGGCGACCCAGCGCCGGGGCGCTCACCACCCCAACCCGCACCTCGCCGTCAACCATCAAAGCGATCAGGGTGGCCCATACCGGTACTCCGCGTAGGTAGTTGGCGGTGCCGTCAATGGGGTCGATGATCCATTGACGGGGGCCGTATCCGGTATCGCTCAGCTCTTCGCCGTGTACCGCGTCGCGATTGCGGGCGGTGCCGAGTAGTTTACGTATCGCCTCCTCTACGGCGCGATCAGCGTCGGTGACGGCGGTGAGGTCAGGTTTGACGCTTACCCGTAAGTCATCACTGCGGAAACGCTTCATGCTGATCGAATCGGCGGTATCTGCGAGCAGATGGGCAAGCCGCAGGTCGTCGGTGAACTCCATGGGGCCAGATTATCGCAGTGAAGCGGCGTTCCTAAGCACGCGGGTTCGTGTCATCGGGAGATGTTTTGAGTTCGGTAGTTGTCATACGGCGGCGCGATCACGGCGGTATGTCCCCGCACAGTGCCGCCGGGCACCCCTGGACACCGTTCGTTTTGCGGGTTGTTACGGGTGATTTTCCACCAACGTGGTGAGGATGCGTCGTAAAGACGTCAACCGGATCTCGCCAAGTACTCCGGCGCTTACCGCATCATTCAGCGCGCAACCGGGTGCGGTGGCGGCGTGAGTGCAGCCCTTGGGGCAGCGGGTGGCGATTTCGGCCAGATCGGGGAAAGCCCCCAGCACCGAGGCGACGCTCACGTGCGACAACCCGAAACTGCGCACGCCAGGGGTATCTATCACCCAGCCGGCGTTTGCCGGCAACGGCAATGCTACGGCGGAGGTAGAGGTGTGACGGCCTTTCCCGGTGCTCTCGTTCACATCGCCGATAACCCGGTTCGCGCCGGGGATGAGAGCGTTGATAAGGGTGGACTTTCCCACCCCGGAGTGCCCCACAAACACGGTGAAATGTTCGCGGAGCAGGGAACGCAGTTCATCAAGATTGGAGCCGGGGTGGATGCTCACGATGGGAACCCCGAGACTGGCGTATTGGGCCGACAGATCGTCGGGGGAGGCCAGATCGGCTTTGGTGAGGCACAGCACCGGGGCGATGCGGGCATCGTACGCCGCAACCAGGATGCGGTCGATCATGCCGGGACGCGGTGGCGGGTCAGCGAGTGCGGTGACGATGAGCAGTTGGTCGGCGTTGGCGACGATGGGGCGCTCAAAAGGGTCGTCATCGTCGGCGGTACGGCGCAGCACCGTGACCCGTTCGCTCACCTGGGCGATGCGGGCCAAGGTGCCCGCGGTACCGCTCACGTCCCCCGAAAGACGCACCAGGTCGCCGACGATGACCCCTTTACGACCCAATGCCCTGGCTTTCATGGCGCGGACACTACGTCCTCCCGATGCTGCGGTGTCGCCTGGTAGCAGCACTTCAAAGCGGCCTCGATCCACCCCCAGCACCCGCCCGATGGCGCTCGCCGAGTAATCAGGGCGGTCTTTGGTACGTGGACGCGAGTAGCCGGAGCGACGCTCGAACACACTGAGGTCATCGTCATCGAAGTCGTCGCCGCGGCGGCCATGCACTCGGGGGCTCATCGTGGCGGTTCCCCCGTCACCATGGCACGCCATGTAGCCGGGAAGTCGGGCATGGTCTTGGCGGTGGTGGCCACGTCGTCCAGCAGCACGCCTGGTACCCGTAGGCCGATGAGGGCGGCCAAATGAGCGATACGGTGATCGGCGTACGTGGGCAGCAAGGCGGGGGTGAGACGGCTGGTGGCTCCGGTGATGTTGAGCCCGTCGGCTGTCTCCTCCACCCGAACTCCGACGGCTCGCAGGGTGGCTGCGATAGCGGCGATACGGTCGGTCTCATGGCCGCGGATATGCCCAATGCCGCCAAGATGTGACGTGCCCCGGCTGAAAGCGGCCAGCGCCGCCACCACCGGGGTGAGTTCACTGGCGGCACCAAGATCAAGGTCACAGGCGCTCAGATCCCCGTCGGCCCCAGCGACGACTACACCCGTGGCGGTGCGCTCCACCCGCCCGCCGAACCCGACGATGATGGCGCGGATCAGGTCGCCCGGCTGGGTGGTCTCAAAAGGCCAATCTGGCACCTTCACCTGGCCACCTGTCAGCACTCCGGCGGCCAAGAAGGCGGCGGCGTTGCTGAGATCTGGTGTCACGGTGGCGGCTATGGCGGCGATGGGGCTGGGAGCAATCGTAAAACTCCCGTGCCCCTCGGTGACCAGCACACCCCGGGCGCGCAACATGGCGATGGTCATGTCGATGTGAGGTCGAGACGGCACCCTCCCGGAGGTGAGCAGCAATTCGATACCCTCCGGGTAGCGTGCTCCGGCCAGCAGCAGCGCCGACACGAACTGGCTGGACTCCTGGGCGGCGACGCTCATCGTACGGCCGCTGAGCCGAGTGGGGGAGCACATGGTGAACGGTATCCGTTCGCCATCCACTCTCACCCCGAGGGCGCTCAGCGCGCGGAGCAACGGGGCGATGGGACGCTCAGAGGCGCGCGGGTCGCCGTAGAAACTAGTGGCACCGGGGGCCAGCGCCGCCACCGCAGGCAAGAACCGCATCACCGTACCAGCCAGTCCCACGTCGATGCCGTCTGGTGCCGGTGTGAAGTGGGCGGGGGGGATGACATGTTCCACGCAGATACCCGCTGGGTAAGCCTTCTCCAGCCGTACCCCGAGTGCCGTCAACCCGTCGCGCATCAGCGTGGCGTCGCGGGATTCCAGCGCCCCGGTGATGGTGCTGGGGCCAGCGGAGAGCGCGGCCAATACATACGCCCGGTTGGTCTCGGATTTAGAGCCAGGTACCGGCACGGTCGCCACCACCGGGTGCGTCGCATACGGCGCAGACCAGGTAGTAGAACTCACCCGGACATTATCCCAAGAAACCCCGAGCCAACGGGAATATCGCGGCCTGATAGCTGGTTGATATCGGCATGGACACGACGAGGTGCCGCTCCGACGTACTACGGATATCAAACCCGTTCCGCATGTCGCCACGCGTTCCGCCGCGAGTGCCGTACCTACTGGTAGGCTCACCGTTGATGTCTGATACCACTACGACGACGTATGACTGGGCTGAAAGCAGCGTCGAGCGTGCCGCCCGTTTTGAACGTGACGCCGTAGGC
>JAIRRM010000073.1 GCA_031255975.1 Propionibacteriaceae bacterium
AAACGAGCCGTATGGCGTGGGCTGGGTAAGCCAGCGGTGATCCGCTCAGAGTTGCCCAACCAGGTGGGTGGTCACAGGGTGGGGTCAGCACCTTTCGGGGGCAGGATGCGCGCCAGGAACAGTAGTCCGATCATGCAGCCGCCTGGCACCAGCATGGCGTGTTGCACTCCGATCCAGGTGACGAGCGCTCCGATGACGGCGGGGCCGATAAGGAATACGGCATAACCGAAAGTGACTACGGTGGCGAGGCCACGTCCGCCACCGGTATGCCCGGCGATGGCATACACCTGCGGTGCGACAACACCCATGCCGAGACCAACCAGTGCCCAGGCGGCGACAAGTGGCCAGAAACCCGAACCGAACCCGGCGATGGCATAACCCACGATGGCGACGGCTGCGCCGGTGCGCACCACGAGACGGCGTCCAAATCTGGAGACGATGAAGTCTCCGGTGAGTCGTATCAGGGTGATGGAACCGGCCAGTGCGGTGACGGCGAGTGCTCCCTGAGTGGGTGCTACGCCGGCCACCTGGGTGACATGGATGCCGGACCAGTCGAACGCCGAGCCTTCGCCGAGGCCGAACGCCAAGGCCATCAGGCCCAGCAGATAGATGGCGGGCGGCAACTTGACCTTGGTGCCGTCGTCATGCACCTGCGCTACGGTCTCTGTCTCGGGAGTGATGCGACGTGCCGCCAGAAACGCGATGATTCCCAGCCCGGCGGCCCCGAGCAGTACCGATTGCAGCACCCGCGTCGGGGTGAGCGTCGTCAACGCCGCGGCAGCCGCGAGGGAGCCAGAGCCAACGAGGTTACCGGCTGACCATAACCCATGGAAGAAGCTCATGATGGGGCGGGGCCTGGCCCGCTCCACCTGTACCGCGATGGCGTTCATGCTTACGTCCAGTGCGCCGTTGCCGAGTCCCAACAGTGCCGTGCCGACGAGCGCCGCCGAATAGCTGGGGGCGAGGGAGAGAGTGGTGGCCCCGGCGATGAGGGGGCCGATACCCGCCAGTGCAAACACCCTGGCACCCAGGCGGTCGGAGAGCCGTCCGCAGGTCTGCATGGCCAAGACGGCCATCACTCCCGACATGACGAGTAGCCCGGATACCTGAATCGCGGAGAGCGCGAGTAGCTCTTTCAATGTCGCCAGCGACCCGGCGAACGCGCCCATGGTGAGCCCGTTGTATGCGAAGAGCAGCATGACGGCGATCACCGAAGTACGGCTGCCGAGCCGCACCGAACCCGGCCCGGAGGTGTCATCCAC
The DNA here is from genome assembly GCA_031255975.1 of Propionibacteriaceae bacterium. Taxonomy (GTDB): domain Bacteria; phylum Actinomycetota; class Actinomycetes; order Propionibacteriales; family Propionibacteriaceae; genus WRGV01. The sequence goes on from JAIRRM010000073.1 coordinate 1,263, forward strand.
CGGGCGGCAGCAGGGACGAGTCAAAGTAACCTACTACTCCCTACCATTACCATTTGCGGGTGGTCTGGCGGCCCCGTTCCAGCAACGGTGCCATCCATGCCTCTACGTCATCTGGAGTGCGTGGCAGTGAACCGGAGAGCAGTTCACATCCGGTCTCGGTGATGACGATATCGTCCTCGATGCGCACACCGATACCGCGCAGTTCTTCCGGTACCTTGAGGTCGGTGGACTTGAAGTAGAGACCAGGCTCCACCGTGAGCACCATTCCAACCTGCAGCGGGCCCTGCTTGTAGTGTTCCCGTAGCGCTTGGGCGCAATCATGCACATCCATGCCGAGCATGTGGCTGGTACCATGCACCATCCAGCGACGCCACTGGCCGCCTTCATCTGAGAGAGCCTCGCTGGCACTCACCGGCAGCAGCCCCCACTGCTCCAAGTAGTATGCCAACACTGCGGTGGCGGCCTTGTGAATGTCATCGAAAGTGACACCGGGTTTCGCGGCGTCGATACCGGCCTGCTGCGCGGCAAGCACCGCTTCGTACACCTGACGCTGGGCCGGACTGAACTTGCCGTTCACCGGCAGGGTGCGGGTGACGTCAGCGGTGAACAGCGAATCGAGTTCCACCCCGGCGTCGATGAGGATGAGGTCTCCCTCCTTGAGGCAACCGTCGTTACGAATCCAGTGCAGCGTGTTGGCGTGATCGCCGGAAGCGGCGATGGTGTCATAGCCCACCGCGTTGCCCTGATGCCGGGCGTGTAATCCGAATATGCCTTCCACCCAGCGTTCGCCGCGTCCGTTCAGTACCGCGTTCGGGAAGTCGGCGGTGACGGCCTCGAAACCGCGCGCGGTGGCCTCGCAGGCCTTACGCATCTGATCGATTTCATAGTCGTCTTTGATGAGACGCAGTTCGCTGGTGGCGATGCGTAGCTGTTCGTCCAACCCCTCAGCGATGGACTCTCGGAGCGAATCAACCATGGCGGTGATGTCGGGGTCGGCGTCGCGGATGACACGCATGGTTACGGTGTCGGCGCTCCGGCGCAGCGCGTTGTCGAACAGGGCTATGCTTTGGCACGGTAGCCCGGTGAGGGCGCTCATCTCCTCCAGCGACTCGCGCTGGCCCACCCACATCTCGCCGTAGCGCGAATCGGAGTAGAACTCCGGGTCGGTACGCGGCACCCGTGGATGGAAATACAGCGTGGCTTGGTGGCCGTCGCCTTGCGGTTCCAGCAACAGTACGGCGTCAGGCTCGTGCTCGGTGCCCAGCCCGGTAAGGTGAGCAAAGGCGGTGTGTGGGCGGTATCGGAAATCGGTGTCATTGCTACGCACCTTCATGCCGCCGGCGGGGATGATAAGCCGGTCGCCGGGGAACAGTTTGGAGAGCGCGGCACGGCGAGCAGCGGCCCAGTTGGTGTTCTCCAACCTGGCGGGCATCGTATCGGGGTACGGCTGCCAGTCGGTGGCGATGAACTCTCGAAATGCCGCCGAAAAATACGTTGCTCGGTTGGCTGACTTAACCTGCTTCTCGCTCATTGGTCGATTCTATCGCGCTGGTGTCAGGCTGCGCCCCGATACCCAGAAACGCCACCTGTGGGTCTTGATGCTCAGTTTTCTGGTCAGGTTGGTTTCCCCTCGATGGATGGTGGGGAGTGCCTGCTGTGTCGCTCCAACGACGTGGGGCATAGCGATACCACCATGATTTCGGGGCGGTCAAGGAGCGGTCAGATGGGTGTTTGCGCTTGTGGGGGACGAGTCGGCCTGTAAGCCGGATTCTGTATCTGGTGCGTACCCAAGAGGCACTTCCAGACGGCGATCATCCATCTGCGAACGCCGTCACCGACGTCCTTCGGTTGCTGATGCCTTGGTAGGCATCCCGGCGGGCGGCCCCGTGGGCCGTGCGCCGAACCGTGCGACCTACCCGGAGGCTCGGGCGGGCTACCTTTTCGGCTTGAAGAACCACGCCAGGCGTGACTTCAAGCCGTTCGCCTCCGCGGGCACACCCGGCGAACCGGGCGGGCCCTTCTTGGTCTTGCTCCAGGTGGGGTTTACCTAGCCACGGCGGTCTCCCGCCGTGCTGGTGGTCTCTTACACCGCCGTTTCACCCTTACCAGTGGCTCCGGAGCCGGGACGCGCCCTACGGCACTCCCGCCCGTCGTCAACTGGCGGTCTATTCTCTGTGGCACTGGCCCGCGGGTCACCCCGGGTGGGTGTTACCCACCACCTTGCCCTGTGGAGTCCGGACTTTCCTCAAGCCCCATCAGGGGCCCGCGATCACCCGGCCGACTCGTCCAAAGCGATTGTACGGCGGGGAGTCGGCCCGATCCGAACTCACGGTCAGCTTTCCGGCGTACGGGCGCTGCCGAAAACGGACGCGGACACCAGCGAATATGCGCGACGACGAGCGCGCGTACCAACAACGGGGCGGCGCATTTAGCCGGTCGCGGCGCGGACGGAACCGCGCCCTACGGGCACCGTCCGTCTAGCATTGGGCATCAGTTCGCGGAAGGTACGCAGCCTGGCGGCGGAACCGCGCCCTATGGGCGCTGTCCGTCTGGCAGGGAGCGAGGGGTGATGGAGAACAACACTCGGCCCATATCGACGTCCACATCGGCAACACGTACCTTAACCTGTTCGCCGAGCTTCAGGTCGTCTCCCGCTACCGGGGCCTCAATGGCCAGGTCGGGCACGGCGACGGCACCTCGGTCGTCATCGTGGGCGTTCACCATGATTACGGTTCCCTCCAACACCTCGCCGCGACGCGCGCTCAACGTCAGCGCTTCGGTGAGGCTGATGATGCCGCGCTCGAAAGACTTTTCGCGATGGTCGGTCTCGGCCATGATCTGCGGCAGTTCCGGCAGAGCGGCCCTCACCCACTCGGGCACCGGTTCACCGGCACTCAGCGCGGCGCAAATTGCGCCGGTGAAACGATCCACTAGACGGCGCAACGGCGCGGTGACATGGGCATACGGGGCAGCTACCGCCCCATGCGCATACTCCTCTGGGGGCATATCCGGTGCGATCACGGTGTACCCGGCACCTCGAAACAGTGCGGTGCAGGCGTTCATCATCGCCAGTCCAACTGGGGTGGTCGGGTCAAGCGAGCGCACGAAATCGCCGTAGTTCATGCCGTCTGGCCAGGGTAGACGCAGTTCGAGAGCGGTGTGACGTAGATCGTCGCTGGCGGCTTGCGGTGCGGCGGGCATGGTGCGTAGCACCCCCACCCCGGCGTTCAGCATCATCTCAGCCGCCACCATGCCGGCGAGCAGCGAAATCTGCGCATTCCAACCCTCCACCGGCAACAACTGGCGGTATACCAACGCCCATTTGTCGCCCGTGGTCGTCACGCTCTGTTCCGGCAGGTTCAGGGATGCACCACCGCGGGCCGCCTCCTGCGCGATACGCAACCGTCCCACGCTACGTAACAGCCGTAACGATTCATCCGCGCGCTCGGCGTCCAGGTCGCGTTGCACCTGCTCATACGAAAGCTTGGCCCGGGAGCGCACCCGCGCCCGTATCACCTCGGCGTTTTCCACCGCGCCGTCGGCGTCCAGGTCAACGCGCCACACGTTCGCCGGCCGCTCCTGTCCATCTGCCAACAGGCTGGCCGCGCCCTCCGAGAGTGGCCGCGGATACAGCGGTAGCCGCACATTCGGGGCGTAAGTCGTCTGGCCGCGACGGCGTGCCTCGCTGTCCATGGCCCCGCCGGGTCGTACCCAAGCACCGGTATCGGCGATGGCGTACCACACTCGGAACCCAGCGCCGTTGGTTTCGATACATACCGCCTGGTCCAGATCGCGTGACTCGGCGGGATCAATGGTCACGAAATCGATGCCGGTGAGGTCGG
>JAIRRM010000135.1 GCA_031255975.1 Propionibacteriaceae bacterium
TGGATCATGGCATTCGGGAACACCAGATTCACGCTGCGTACAAACTCTGCGATGAAAGCGTCGTAGCGATCCCCTCGTACCCGTTCATGCCGCAGCCCCAAGTAACCCGGTTCATCGCGCACCGCGGCGTTATCGGTGCCGGTATCCAGCACCACCGGCAGCACCCGTACCGGGTGAATGCCCGCCACCGCCGTGTACAGCACCATCTTCGATATCGCCACCGCGATTCCACCGACCCCCTGATCGCCAAGCCCTAGCACCGATTCCGAATCGGTGACGATCACCAAATCCACGTCGTCGGCGCTGCGTCCGTACGAGAGCAGTGCCGACACGACATCGGCTGGGTGATCGATGTCGCAGAACACCCCCAGTGGGCGCAAGAACCACTGACTGTATTTCCGCACCGCCTCACCCACGGTGGGATTTGAGACGATTGGCAGTAGTTCATCTAGATGCTCCCGCAACAACCGGTGGTACAACACCCAGTTGCGGTCGAACAAGCTGCTGAGAAACGCGTACTTTTCCAGATCACCGGATTGCTCGCACAGCCGAGTGTAGACCCGGCGCAGTTGATCGTCGATCGTCAACACTTCGGGCGGCAGCAATCCCACCAGTTCCAACTGTTCTCGCTGCTCATGGGTGAACGCCGTGCCCCGATTGATATACGGATTACGCAGCACTCCACGCCCACGCGCTTCAACCTGCGCGACCCACTCGTCGCCTCGCCTGATGATCTGGTAGTCAGCCATGCGACGAGTCTAGCTGCCACTAAGGCTCCAGAACGCGACTTGAAGCCGTGCGGTCACTACTGTCGTGACAGTACCGTCTTCAGGCTCACGGCTTTGGAATAAGAGATAGAACCGTACCGGAAGATGCGCACCGCAACGGCAAACGCCACCGCCGTACTGATCGCGACGATGCCGATGGAGAGCAATGCCTGCCACCATTCGATAATGCCGAGCGCATTTCGCAATATCACGGTGATAGGAGCCGACATCGGGAAATAAGTCATGAACTGCGACACCAGCGAATCGGGAGTGGAGACGATCGCCATCAGCGCCCAAAGCGGCATCATGGCGGTGATCATCACCACCGAGAACGCGCCACTGGCATCCTGCGCGGTGGGCATCATGGCACCAACTGCGGCGCTCGCGCCAGCGAACAACGCGAATCCGGCCAGCAGCATCACGGCACCGATGACGATGCGTTCCGGCACCCACACTAGGTCGGAGAACTGGAACCCTCCCAGCCCCAGCGCGCTAGGGAACACGATGGCAGCAATCACGCTCGGCACCACGATCACCGCGATCTGCACCATGCCTACGATGAAGGTGCTTATCACTTTTCCGGCCAGCAGCGCCGTTGGGTTGATGGTGGTGAGGATCATCTCGGTGACCCGGTTTTCCTTCTCCTCCATACCCACCATCAGCATCTTGTTTCCGAGCAACACGATGATCAGGAAGAAAACCACCAGGAAGACCGCCGGCGGGATAACCTCCCAGATACCCGCAGATGCCTCGCTGCCACGGTAAGTGACGGACTCCACGCTGAGATAACCCAGCGATATTTGGATTTTCTCAGGGTCGCCCAGCGCTTTCTGTACCGAAAGCTGCAACACCATCTTGGCAATCGACTCATATTTCATCGAGTCGAACACACCTACATCGGTACCGGCGCTCTTGATCGGCTCCTCGGTGGGTTTGGCGGGATACTCGAAGAAGGCGTCAACACCCCCCTGCTGCACATGCTGCACCCCTGCTGCCGGGTCAGCGATGGCGTTGCCCCCCATCGACCTGGCGATATCCCGATCCACCAGCCCGGAGTGGTCAAGGTACTCGAAGCTGATCTCGGCGTTGGCCTGATTCTGCTCCGCTTCGGCCCCAGACACACTGGACAACGCCGAAATAGCGAATACCACCCCGATGCCGATGGGGCCGAGCAGGCTCATGATCCAGAAGAGCGGCTTCTTGAGGGTACGTGATACCTCGAACTCAAGGACAGTTTTCAGATTACGCATGTCACTCCCCCTGCGCCGCTTCGCCGTACACCTCGACGAAGATCGAATCCAATGAACGACGGCTGGGTAAGAACGACTGCACCCGTACCCCAGCTTGCACCAATTCGGCGATTATCTCGTCTGGCTGCACCCCCAATGGTTGCAATTCGATGTTGCCCGCGCCATCGTCGGAGATCACCCGATACGACGGCGACTGCGGCAGTTGGCTGCCGATACGCACCTTGATAGTGGTGCCGCCGAACTCGTCCTGCACATCGGTGACCTTGCCGTACGCCCTGGCCACACCGTCTTTCAGTAACAGGATGCGGTCACAGATCCGCTCCACCTCGTCCATCTGATGCGTAATCATGATGATGGTGGCACCGGCTTGATGACGCTCTGCGATGATGTCCATCAGTAGACGTCGGTTCACCGGATCAAAGCCTTTGGTTGGCTCGTCAAGGATGAGCAGCCTCGGGTCGTTCATAATGGTGACGCCAAGCTGCACCTTTTGCTGCTGGCCACCGGAGAGTTTGTCGAGCCGGGTGTTAGCTTTGCCGTCCAACTCCACACGTTTCAGGTAGTCAAGCGACCAGGAGCGCGCCTTGGCGCTCGTCATGCCCTTTAGCTGCCCGAAATAGATCATCGTGTCGATAACCTTCTCTTTCTTGTACAGGCCGCGTTCTTCAGGCAGATAGCCGAGTGCTCCGCTCACTCCGGGCTCGAATGGCTTGCCGTACACGCTCAGCGTGCCACCGCTGGGCTGGTAAATGCCGAGCAGTGCCCGAATGGTGGTGGTTTTACCAGACCCGTTGGAACCAAGAAGCCCGAAAGTCTCCCCCTGATACACGTCGAACGACAGCCCCTTGATGACATCTAAGTCACCGAAGCGCATCCGAAAGTCTTCGACGCAGACGACCGTTTCACTCATGGTGAATAGTCAACACGCTCGCCGGGTCACAACCCGACCACTGCCCCGATCTGAGACGCCGTCCCGGCGCGGTGTCGCAACATCATGCCGGATCAGGATGCCCATCAGGATATGAAAGTGAGCTTGCCTTCATCAACGGCGTGCGGAGCGTTCGGTTCTCCAGCGGCGTAGCCCAGCAGCACGGCTACTACATATTCGTAGCCCTCCGGGATGCCGAGGCGCTCATACGGCGGTTCCGTCTCATGGCCGTTGCCGGCGGCTGATGCCAGGCCGCAGATGCACGAATCGATGCCGAGCCCCTTCGCGGCGAGCGCGATGGTGGCAGTGGCGATACCGACATCCAACCCGCTGCTCATCAAACCATCGATGTGCCGTGCCGAGATGACGACCATGGCCGGAGCGTTGTAGAACAGCCTTCCGCCGCGCGACATGGTGCGCTCGTAGGATTCGGGACTGGTGATCTTCAGCATCTCAAGGCCCAGGCCATCCAGTTCGTCTACCAGCGACTTGTCAGTGACGAACGAGAAATGCCACGGCTGGCGGTTGCGCGCACTCGGAGATTGCAGTGCGGCCTGTGCGATTGCCTGCACATCCACAGCGGGCAGTGGATCGGACTTGAAGTTGCGGCAGGAGTAGCGGGTTGCGATCGTCTCGATGGTGTCAGTCATATGCGTTCCTTTCCAAGTAGCACGGGGTACTGGCCACAGCAGGAAATCTACTCCGATTGGCATCGCCTGACGCCTGATAGTAGAGTTACGGAACGCAAGGGGCATTGGCGCAGTTGGTAGCGCGCTTCCATGGCATGGAAGAGGCCAGGGGTTCGAATCCCCTATGCTCCACAAATCGAATACCTTAGCGAAAACCTCAAGAATCTACCTATGGCTAGGCATTACGCCATCAGCTAGCCATAATCGGCTTACCGCTGCATATGAGCGAAGCCCTCATCACCCTGTGCCGCAGCATAGGTATACAGTGACACCACAAG
>JAIRRM010000160.1 GCA_031255975.1 Propionibacteriaceae bacterium
GGGCGGGGGAGTTGGTGGTTTTCCCGACCGATACCGTCTACGGCATCGCCGCCGACGCCTTCGACCCAGGCGCGGTGCAAAGGCTGCTGGACGTCAAGGGACGGGGGCGGCAGCGGCCAGCGCCGGTGCTGGCGGCCAGCGCGGAGCAGGCGTTCGGCTTGGCGTCATCGGTGCCGGAGGGTGCCCGGGCGCTGGCGGACGCCTGCTGGCCGGGCGCGCTCACCCTGATTCTCCCCGCGCGCCCAGAGCAGCGCCTCGACCTGGGAGACAAAAACGACACGGTGGCGCTGCGGGTACCGGCACTGCCGTTTGCGCTACGGCTTTTGGAAGCCACCGGCCCGCTTGCCGTCAGCTCTGCCAATCTGAGCGGCGCACCTCCGGCCACCAGTTGTGGTGCCGCCCAGCAGATGCTGGGCGATGCCGTGGCCATCTATCTTGATGGCGGCTCCACCCCAGGCGATGTGCCGTCCAGCATCGTCGATTTCGCAAGCTCATTCAACGGCCGCCTCATTCGCGAGGGTGCCATCACTCGGGAAGATCTCGGCGGCATCTGGCCGTCGCTGGATTCTGGGGTGGCCGATGCGTGAATACATCTTGGTGATGCTGATCGCCGCAGGAGCCACCTATCTACTCTCGGGGTTGTTCCGTCGTGTCGCGGTACGTATCGGCGCGGTGGCGATACCCCGCGGTCGTGACGTGCATGTCAAACCGGTGCCGTATTTCGGCGGGTTGGCGATGCTGTGTGGCGTCGGGATGGCTTTCTTCGTGGCGTCTCGGCTTCCGTTCTTGAGTTCGCACGCCGTGGTCACCCGCGACTCGCTCGGGGTGTTTCTGGCCGCATTGGTGATCGCCGTCGTCGGGGCCATTGATGACTTCATCGACCTGCCGGTGATCGCAAAGGTCACTGGGCAGGTGGTGGCCGCCGGGGTTGCGGTGCTGAATGGGGTACGGCTTTACTGGATTTCACTGCCGGGTTCCATCTACGCGCTGAACACCCCCACCTCCATTCTGATAACCGTCATTTTCGTGTTCGTCGTGGTGAACGCCATCAACCTGGTGGATGGATTGGACGGATTGTCTTCCGGTGTCGTCGGCATCGGAGCGTCCGCCATGTTCCTCTACACCTATTTCCTGGCGTTTGAGCGCAGCCTTTCGGTGTGTACTACGTCTTCTCTCATTACGGTGGTGGTCACCGGGGTGTGCCTGGGATTCCTGCCACACAACTTCCACAAGGCCCGGATGTTCATGGGGGATTCCGGGTCGATGTTGCTCGGGCTGCTGCTAGCCTGTTCCACCATCTCGTTCACCGGTCAGATCGACTCTTCGCTGTTGATCACCGGCGATGACGGGTCCTGGTTGCCGTCATGGATGCCGTTCCTGCTGCCGCTGGCGGTGATGTTCGTGCCGTTGGTGGATCTGGTGTCGAGCTACATCAGACGCACCATGCGGGGCAAATGGTGGTTTGAGGCCGACAAGGAGCATCTGCATCATCAGTTGCTGGGCCGGGGACATTCGATGGTTGGCACGGTGGTGGTGCTTTACCTCTGGACGGCGCTCTTCGCGTACGGTGCGACCATAATGGCGCTAGTACGGCAACGGTGGTTGATATTCGTGTTCGCTGGTGCCGCAGTGGTGCTGTTGTTGTTTACACTGCGGGGTAAATTGCGGCGAACCGAGCGTACTGAAACTGGCACCGGCGGGAACATCCCAACAGACACCGAGCCCCCAAGTGTCTCAGGCGCGGCGTGAGTGGGCTTTGTTCCGGTTTGCTGTGGTAGCGTGTCTGAGTACGTGACCTGTGTCGGCGACGATGCCCTGAAAGGCCCATACCTTGACCCTAGAGACTGTGCCCGCTACGGCGAGTGTGGTGCCATCCACCGCCTCGGGTAGAGGTGCCTTTACGGCGGTTCTGGCTGGTGTGGTTGTCGTTGGGGTCGCGTCCGTCGTCGCCGGGTCGCAGGCCGCGTTGAGTGCCCTATTTGCCAGCGGCTGTGTGGCCGTATTCCTCGGATTGCAGCACATAGGCATTGTCGCTGTGAGGCGGGGTACCGCGCTTGGTTTGGGCATCATGGGGGCCGCCTTCCTGGCACGCTTTGCCATACTGACTGGCGTGCTATGGTTCGCCACAACCAACGGACTGTTTCGCAGCGCGGATGAGCGGTTGTGGTTCTTCCTCGCCGGAGGGCTGGTCACCGTGTGCGGTCTCGTCGCCGCCCTCGCGCCCGCCAGCCGCGACAGGGCTGCGGATGTCGATTATCAACCCCATCCAGATTGGAAGGAGCAGGCGTGAGCGACAAGGCTGACAAACCAGAGCCCACGACCCAAGGCGGCAATGTCGCCGAACGGATCATCGCCGAGTTCTTCGCGGGGATCATACTCTACGGCGGCCTCGGTTATCTTGCAGAGCGGTTGCTCGACGTGCCCTACCTGTTCATGGTTGGTATCCTCATCGGCGTGGCGCTGAGTGGTTACCTGTTGATTAAACGCTTTGGGAGTTCTGAATGAAGGGTCTCTTTGCTGGCCTAGCCAAGTTTGTTGTCGCGCCTGCGGCGGTCATCACGCTGCTCATTGTCTGGCTGCGGCCGGCACCGGGCCAGGAGACGGTGCCGTTCGAGGAGGTCGAACCTGGCGTCCACGATTTCGATTTTCCCGCCATCTGGGAGTTCAGCTTCGGGGATTCGGAGTTTTTCCACCTCACCATTAACAAGCCGATGGTGCAGTTGATTGTCGCCGCCGTCGCTATCTTGGTGTTCTTTATCATCGCATCCAAGAAGCTGCGCGTGGTGCCGAAGAAATGGCAGTTCGGGCTTGAGTATGCGTATGACTTCATCCGTTCTGGCGTCGCACGCGACATACTGGGGCACGGTTACGAGAAGCATGTCCCGTTCTTGGTTGGCATATTCTTCCTCGTGCTGGTCAACAACTGGTTCGGTGAGTTCTTCCTGTTGATGTTCCCGACGTGGTCCACCATCGGCTTCACGATGGGGCTGGTCGCCGTGGTGTTCTTCTACTACGTGGCCGCAGGCGTGAGTGAGCACGGGTTGAAGTATTTCGCGGTTCAGGTGGTGCCCTCCGGCGTCCCGCTGTGGCTGTACCCGTTGATCATTCCGCTAGAGATTCTGTCGTCGTTTGTGACCCGTCCTCTCACCCTCACCATCCGACTTTTCGGCAACATGTTCGCCGGGCACCTGGCGGTGTTGGTGTTCGTGGTCGGTGGTGGCTGGCTGATTACCGAATCTAGCAGTTGGCTTTACAACTATGCCGGCTTTGGCGCCTTCGCGCTGGGCCTGTTGGTCATCGCCATCGAACTGTTCCTCGGCTTCATGCAGGCATACCTGTTCACGATGCTGACCACCACCTACATAGCTGGTGCGGTTTCGCACGGGCACTAGGCAATAAACAAAGACCACTCCTCCACCTGGAGCGGGGGAGCAATTGAAAGGAATATAGGCAGATGTTTCTGATGGACATTGACCTCGCTGGGCTCAAGATGATCGGTTACGGCATCGCGGTCGTTGGTGTCGCTATCGGCGTTGGCATGATCTTCTCCGCTGTTGTCAGCTCGATTGCCCGTCAGCCCGAGGTGGCCGGTAAGCTACAGAGTTCCGGTCTGATCGGCGCGGTCATCATTGAGGCCCTCGCGATTCTGGCGTTCGTGCTCGCATTCATCCTGTGACCGACCCGAGCTAAGGAAACGAGAGCATAATGTCGGTTTGGCTGTACCCACTGGAGGTCAACTTCGGCCCCCTGATGCCCCACAATGTCTGGGAGATCATCATCGGTGTCATCGTGGCTGCGGGTGTGTGGTTTGCCTTCGCGAAGTTCATCTCTCCTAACTTCGAGAAGATGTACCAGGAACGTGCCGCGCAGATCGAAGGCGGCATCGAATTGGCTGAGAAGGCCCAGGGCGAGGTCGAGGCGCTGCGTACGCAGTACAAGGAACAGTTGGCGAGCGCCGGAGGCGAGGCCAATGCCATCCGTGACGCGGCTCGTATTGACGCCGCCGCCATTGTCGAGAACGCCCGTCGGCAGGCGGATGCCGAGGCGGCGCGTATCGTGGAGCAGGCACGGACGCAGATTGAAGCCGAGCGCGCCGCCACTTCTGCGGAGTTGCGCGGTGAGGTTGGCTCGTTGGCCACCCAGCTTGCGTCAAAGATCGTCGGAGAGGCGCTTGAGGACGATGCTCGGGCACGACGTACCGTGGATCAGTTCTTGGGCCAGTTGGCGAACGAACCTCAGAAAGGCGAGTGAGTGCCTTGAGCGACACGGTGTTGGCGGCAAGCCTTCAGGCAGCCGTGGATGCGGTGGTGCCCGATCGAGCCGCCGCGGAATCGCTGCTTACCCTGAGCGACCTACTGCGTGGAGATGGGCTGGAGTCAGCCGATCTGAAGCGCAAGGAGCGGGTAGCCGCTGGTGGCCGCGGTTTGAGCGAGGCGCTTGACGATGCCGGCGTGCGGATGTTGTGGCGCACCGTGGTGTCCGACTCCGCGAGGGTTCGTGCCGATCTGTCGCGGCTTATCGTGGCAATCGAAGGCGATGCGGAGTTGGCTGCGGCGCTGAGCGATCCCACGCATTCCACTTCGGCGCGACAGGCGCTGGTGGTGAGGCTGCTCGGAGACGGCGCGACAGAGGTCGCCGTGGCGCTGGCCAAACTGGCGGTGAGCCGCCCGGAGCAGCGGGTGATGCGCAACTTGCAGCATTACCTGGACATCGCCGCTGATCTGCACGATAGCTTGCGCGCGACCGTTACGACGGCGATCGAGTTGGATAAGTCGCAGTTAGCCAAATTGGCGGCTGAACTCAAGCGCATCTATGGCGCGGATGTCGACCTGTTCGTGAAGATTGACCCGAAAGTCATCGGAGGCGTGCGGGTAGAGATTGCTGGTGACGTGATCGATGGCTCCCTGTCCACCCGTATAGCACGGGCCGAACAGGCTATCGGCCGATAGAGCGTCTTGGTCTGAGATGGATTTCGACCTGCCGGTAGCGGCAGGCAGATGTGAAGGAAGTGTGTGGCTTAGAGATGGCAAGACTGCTGATCAGCCCTGAGGAAGTCCGTAGCGCGCTGGACGAGTTTGTGACGAATTTTGCGCCCGCGGAGACGGCCCGCGAAGAGGTTGGCCGTGTTATCACGTCCGGTGACGGTATCGCCCGCGTTGAGGGTTTGCCCAACGTGATGTCGAACGAACTGTTGCAGTTCGAGAACGGCACACTCGGCATCGCGCTCAACCTTGAGGTAGGCGAGATCGGTGTCGTCGTGCTCGGTGACTCCGATGGCATCGACGAGGGTTCCACGGTACGTGGCACCGGCGATATTCTCTCCGTGCCGGTAGGCGATGGCTATCTGGGGCGTGTGGTGGATTCCATGGGCAACCCCATTGATGGGCAGGGCCCCATCACCGATATCGACGGACGTCGTCCGCTGGAACTCCAGGCCGCGGGCGTGATGGATCGTCAAGAGGTGAATGAGCCGCTGATGACCGGCCTGAAGGCTATCGACTCGATGACCCCCATCGGTCGCGGCCAGCGTCAGTTAATCATCGGCGACCGCAAGACCGGCAAGACCGCCATCGCTACCGACGCCATCATCAACCAGAAAGCCAACTGGGAATCCGGTGATCCGAAGCGGCAGGTGCGCTGCATCTATGTCGCCATCGGCCAGAAGAACTCGACCGTGGCGGAGGTGCGCGAAAACTTGGAGAAGGCCGGGGCAATGGCCTACACCACCATCGTGAACTCGCCTGCGTCCGATCCGGCTGGCTACAAATACATCGCGGCGTACTCGGGGTCGGCTATCGGCCAGCACTGGATGTACCAGGGCAAGCATGTACTCATCGTGTTTGACGACCTCACCAAGCAGGCCGAGGCGTACCGCGCCATGAGCTTGTTGCTGCGCCGTCCGCCGGGCCGTGAAGCCTACCCCGGCGACGTGTTCTATCTTCACAGCCGTCTGCTGGAGCGCTGCGCCAAGCTCTCCGACGCCATGGGTGGCGGCTCGATGACCGGTTTGCCGATCATCGAGACCAAGGCCAACGACGTGTCGGCGTACATTCCGACCAACGTGATCTCCATCACTGATGGCCAGA
>JAIRRM010000179.1 GCA_031255975.1 Propionibacteriaceae bacterium
GTCCATGAGGATGTGGGGGAAGTTGTGTCCGGCGGCGACGGCCTCGGGCCAGGTTTCCATGCCAACCGCGTCGTCCCGGGTGCCGTCGGAACCCCAAATGACGGGGCCAATGCCGGGAGTGTCGGCCATCCCGATCACCGCAGCTCCGGCTCCATCACCGAACAGAAAAGCGGTGGAGCGGTCGGCGAGATCGGCCATGTCAGAGAGCCGTTCGCTGGATGCGATGAGCACATGACACGCGGTCCCGGATGCGACCAGTGAGCGCCCTAACTCGACAAGGTAGCAGAACCCGGCGCAGGCCGCAGAGACATCGAAAGCCGCCACGTCACCGATGCCGAGTGCTGCGGCAAGTGTCGGAGCTAGTGCGGGACTGGGGCGATGATGGGATACGGTGGCTACGATCACCGCATCGATGTCAGCGGGGGCCAACCCGGCGCGCTTGATGGCCGCGCTGCCGGCACTGCTGGCCATGTGCAGTAGGGTTTCTGCGGTATCTGCCCAACGGCGTTCCTCGATACCGCTGCGTCGCTGAATCCACTCGTCGCTGGAGTCGAGCTGTTGACATAGCTGAGCATTCGTCACCACCTGGCTACCACGGTATCCGGCGACGGAGAGCACTCGGGCGCAGCCGCCGGGTGCCGTCGGCGTGATGGCCTTCATCGCGTGGCCTCCGCCACATGGTGACGCTGGATGAACGCCTCGGCGGCTGGCAGATCGAGCGGCGAGTTCAGGGAAAACACTGCTACTTCCGGTAGATTGCGCCTGACGAGCCCGGAGAGCACTCCTGCGGGGGGTAGCTCCAGCACTCCGGTGATGTTGCACTCCCGCATGGTGGCCATGCAAAGGTCCCAACGCACCGGCGACGCGATCTGGGAGATGAGACGCCGCAAGTAATCAGCCCCAGAGGCGACGATGGCGCCGTCTCGGTTGGAGAGCAGCGGCAGCGTTGGGTCTGCGGTGACGAGATGGGCCGCGCTGTTAGCAACCTCGCTTATCGCGGGTTCCATGTGGCTGGTGTGGAAGGCTCCGGCGACTTGCAGTGGCACCACTTTGCTGTGGGCGGGTGGGTTTGCGACGAGGTCGTCCAATTGGACGCGAGTGCCGCCGACCACCACTTGTCCGACCCCGTTGAAGTTGGCAACGCTCAACCCCCGCGCCGCCGCATACGTGGCGATCTCAGCCGGATCACCCAAAACCACAGCGGCCATCCCGGTATCGGTGATGGCGGCGGCCTGTGCCATGGCGCGGCCTCGCGCCACAGCCAGTGTTATCGCAGCTGTTTCCGAGAGCACTCCGGCCAAGGTGGCGGCGACCAACTCGCCGACGCTGTGCCCGGCGATCAGATTCGCGGCGGGGTGAGCGTTTTCTATTGGTAATTCACGGGCCGCGCAGATGGCGGTGGCTACCAGCAGTGGCTGGGCGTATTCGGTGGCTTTGATGGTTTCGGCGGTAGCGGTGGTGCCGAGGGTTTCGAGGTCGATTCCGGTTAACGCTGCGAAGGAGTCGATGCGAGTACGGAAACCTTGCATCGCGAGCCAGGGGGTGAGCAGACCGGGGCGTTGAGCGCCCTGGCCGGGGCTGACAATCGCAAGCACATAGACCATCCTTCCCGGTGAAACTCGCCAAATGTTAACGGCAATTCGCCCAGATTGGGGCAGAACTATTGTAGGAACTCTACAACTCGGGCCCGTCTGCGAGCCGCCCCAGGGCGACCGTCACCTGTAATGCGAAGGCGTCGCGCGGGTCGGCGGGGGAGTAACCGGTGACTTCGGCGATGCGTTTGATGCGGTAACGAACCGTGTTGGGATGTATGTACAGCGCTCGCGCCGTAGCCTCAATGGAGCCTCCAGTGGCAAGGAACGCAACCAGGGTCTCCAGTAGATCGGCCCCTACCGCGACGAGCGGACGATACACCTCGTCCACCAGGCAGCTAACGGCTGCACCATTACCAGCCAATGCGCGTTCTGGCAGTAGCTCTTGACTGGATACGACACGGGGGCAGCCGGGCCAGGCGTGGGCGGCGGCGGCACCGGAGTGGGCGGCTACGGCGGAGTGAGAAGCTGCGGCCAATCCGGCGCACATCGGCCCCACCACCACGGTGCCGGCACCGAATCGCGGCTCCAGTGCGCTAGCCGTCACCAGTGGGTCTGAATCCAGGGTGAGGTCGGCGGCGGAAACCGCAGCCACCAACAGATGTCCATGTAGCGCGGCCATCAGCGTGAGATTTCTGCGGCGGGCCAGCGAACGCAACGCGGCCACCGCATAGCCGGTGCCTTCCGGTTCCGGGCCCACTACCACAAAGGTGGGGGCGGAGACCGGCCAACCCAGCGTTGAGGCCCTGGAGAGCATGGTACGGCCAGGGTCAGCCCGCATCAGGGCGTCGATGACTATAGCCTCGATATGCTCGTCCCAGGCACCGCGCGACTCGGCTTCTTTGGCGTACACCTCCGCGGTGGCGAAAGCTACCTCCGCAGAATACTGCGTGACGGCGGCGGCCAGTACGCTACGGTCATCCGGCGGCAGCAGCACGGCCAACTGTTCTCGTACCACATCGACCGTGGTGCGTACCAGGTCGACGGTCTGCTTCAGGCTGATGCGGCGAGCCATCATGCGGGGAGCGGCATCGAAGATGCGAGTGGGGTGTACGGAGGGGGAGTTTGCGGCAAACCAGTTTATGAAGCCGTTGATGCCAGCTCCCGCGACGAGGGTGATCCAGGAGCGTTCGTCGGCGCTGAGATCGGAAAACCATGGGTGGTGGTGCTCTAGTGCCCTGGTGACGGCGGTGGTCATCTGCCCGGCGACGCCACGCAATCGAACGACGATGCTGTCACGATCTGGCGTACGCGAACTCACTTACCGACCTCCTCGGTTTATAGCCGTTACAGCATATGCCCACTACGCCAGCGACCATACCAATCGAAAGTTGAGCGTATCTGACGCAACTTTTACCTTGAGTGTGCTAGACTCAACTTATAGCCCTCTGAAGTGGGGGGACAGGAACGAAGGAGATGACATGGCTATCAACTACAGCCCCTGGCGTGAACTGAACGATTTGGCGGGCCAGGTGTTCCGCGCCGTATCGAGTGAGGATCGCTCGATGGCAATGGATCTCTACCGTAGTGGCGACGTGTTTGTCGTTAAGGTGGATCTTCCCGGTGTAGATCCGGGCAGCATCGACATTGATGTGGATGATCGCACTCTGACGGTGCGTGCCGAACGGGCGGCCGAGCCGCTGGATACCTCCGAGGAAAAGAACGTCTGGCTCACGCGCGAGCGCAACTATGGCACCTACGCGCGACAGATTTCGCTCGGCACCGGTCTGGATGTGTCGGGTATCACCGCCGATTACGCAGATGGCGTATTGACGCTCACCATTCCGATGGCAGAGGAAGCCAAGCCTCGCAAGATCGAGGTCAATACCCGGCGAAGCACCATCGAAAGCTGATCTTGAACGAGCGAATGGGGGTACGGCATTACGCCGTATCCCCATTCGTATTTGCTCAGTCTTAGGGCAACGACGGCGGCTAAACAGGTTTTAGAACTTGGCCGATAGTCGTATGTGGTTCGGTGTGGGATCGGGATAGCGGCTGTGATAGCCTGTCGTAGCCTGTTTGAGCCGGTTCCACCAAGCGATGCGGGGTACCGCTAGGGTCACCTGGCGATATCGATACTGTGAACTGCTTCGTTGGAGGTTCCGCGCCCGGTCAGAGCGCCAAGGGCGCATAGCTCAGTTGGTTAGAGCACCTCCCTTACAAGGAGGGGGTCGTTGGTTCAAGTCCGACTGCGCCCACGGAGTTCTGGGGCACTAGGAGTGCGTCGAGGGCTTGCGGGGCGTGGGCGGTTTTCGCCCAGTCGACCGCGTCTGAAAGGTTCTGCCATGGTCATGGCGCATCCGCACGTCTTGGCGACGTGAACTAGACAGCTATCGGCCGTCGTACTGGTCTAGGCTTACGCCCATGACCACGATCTTCAGAGCAGTCCGCGTATTCGACGGAGAGCGTTTTCTCGACGGCCCTCATGACGTCATCTTCGACGGAGGTGCCATCACCCAGGTTAGTCCTACGGGTGGCACCGTCGCGGCCCCGGATGCCACGGTGGTGGATGCCATTGGCAAAACGCTCACCCCCGGTTTCATCGACTGTCACATTCACGCGCCTTTCTCCGGCGCGGCGCTGCTGGAACAGGTGATGCAGCCGTTCTCCTACCAGTTCTTCGAGTCGGTACGCAACATGGCCACCGATCTGGCGCTGGGCATCACCACGGCGCGCGACGCCGGTGGTGGTGACGCCGGGCTGAAGCAGGCCATCGCCGCAGGTCTGATCGCCGGGCCGCGGTTGAAAATCTCGGTGAACATCATGAGCCAGACTGGTGGGCACAATGACAGTCTCTGTCTGTCCGGTGTGGATACCAATGTGTCGCACCCCGGTAAACCCTCCGGCGTGGCCGACGGCCCCGAGGAATGCCGCAAGAAGGCCCGCGAGCTGTTCCGCGCCGGGGCCGACCAGATCAAGATCTGCACCACCGGCGGCGTGCTTTCGCCCGCCGACTCGCCGGAACATTCGCAGTTCACCGTCGCTGAGATCCGGGCCATCGTGGAGGAAGCCGAAGCGCACGGCAGTTACGTGCTGGCACATGCACAAGGCACCGCTGGTATCAAGAACGCCTTAAACGCTGGAGTGCGCTCCATCGAGCACGGTATCTTCTTAGACGACGAAGCCATCCAGCTATTGCTCGACAAAGACGCCTATCTAGTGCCAACCCTCATCGCTCCGCTCTGGGTGATCCGATTGGCAGATTCCGGACATCACATCCCGCAGTTGATGGTTGACAAGGCAAAACGTGTTGCCGATACCCACCGTGATGCCTTTGCGCGCGCCGTTCGGGCTGGAGTCAAAGTGGCGATGGGCACCGATACCGGTGTCGGCCCGCATGGCACCAACCTGGAGGAGTTGTACCTGATGTACGACGGCGGGCTCACCTTGGAAGGTGTGTTGAAAGCCACCACCGCCACCGCTGCCGAATTGGTGGCGCCAGGGGAGAAGCTGGGACGGCTCACTCCGGGCTACCTGGCGGATGCCGTACTGCTCGACTGCGAACTGACAGACGGCGCGCAGCTCAAAGACATCTCCAGCCATATCGCGGCGGTGTATCAGGGCGGCAAACAGGTTGGGTGATTGCGCCCGCCTGCCGGTCGCGCGACGCAGCGGCGCATTCGTACCGCTACGCTTGCTCCATGCGTCCTGAACATCTCGAACAGCTCTACACCCTGTCCCAGCCCGCGCTACATCCTGATGGCGCGTGGGCGGTTGTCTCCGCGAAACGGCAGAGTTTTGCCGCCGATGCCTACGTTGGTCAACTCTGGAAAGTGCCGCTTGAGGGTGGCAGCCCGGCGCGTATCACCCGAGGTTTCTCCGACGGCGCGCCCAAGGTGTCCCCAGCCGGCAACCTAATCGCGTTCTTACGTGGTGGTCAGGGCAGCCCACCGCAACTGGCGGTGATGACGGCTACCGGTGGCGAACCGATGGTGATTACCGACCAGAAACTTGGCGTTGCGGAGTTCGTGTTCAGTCCGGACGGAAAGCAGATTTTCTTTGCCGCCGCCCAACCCGAAGAAGGCCGTTACGGCACTATCGACGGGGTCGCCCCCGCCGCTGAAGACCCACGCCACATCACCAGTTTCCAGTTCCAGATGAACGCTCGTGGTTACACCGAGGACCAGCGAGTGCAGGTGTTTGTGATCGATACCCCAGACCCGAGCGCCGAACCGCCCATTGCACCCATCGGTCGTGCCAAGAAGGCGGCGGGGGAGAATGCCCCGAAACTGCTACCGGAGGCGAGGCAACTCACCAGTGGCGATTACGACCACATCAACCTATCTCCGGCAGCAGACGGCGTTATCGTCATCAGCGCGCGACATGAGGGTCGTGACAACGATCTGCGCGCTGACGCGTACCTGGTTCCCGCCGACGGTGGTGATCCGAAACTGCTCAATGAGCCGATCCCCGGCCATATCCTCTCGGTTGAGGCCGCGGCTATCTCCGGCGATCAGCTTTACCTGGTCGCGGTGGACTTCGGCGAAACCGGTCAGGGTTACGCCGGCAGCAACCCCGGCCTTTACGTGCTCCCGGCTCAAGGCGGGG
This sequence comes from Propionibacteriaceae bacterium, assembly GCA_031255975.1. Taxonomy (GTDB): domain Bacteria; phylum Actinomycetota; class Actinomycetes; order Propionibacteriales; family Propionibacteriaceae; genus WRGV01. The sequence continues at coordinate 6,141 of JAIRRM010000179.1, forward strand.
TACCGACCCGTATCAGCGATACGGAGCGCTGGTACATTAACGCGCTGAACCCGGTTCCCGCCGCCGACGCCGCGGTGCTGGTGATCGCCAACGAGCGCGGCAATGGCAAACTGTTGCGCGTAACAGCTGACGGCACCATGACGCCGATCCCCACCGAAGACGGTGCCGCGGTGCACGGTGTGGCGTATGCCGCAGGCAAGGTGGTCATCACCGCCGCCAACGGCGACACCTTCGATGAGGTCAGCGATGTCACGACGCAATCACGGCGGCTCACCGATTTCTCCGCCGACTTCCGGGCCGCAGCCGGTGTTCTCCCGGCTGCGGAAACCATCGCCACTAGCGGGGACGGCTACCCGGTACACGGTTGGGTAGTGAAGGCCGCCAACTACGATCCGGCGAAATCCAACCCGGTGATGCTCATGATCCATGGGGGGCCTTTCGCGTCGTATGGCAGCTACATCTTCGACGAAGCTCAGGTGATGGCGGCGGCGGGTTACACCGTCGTTATGTGCAACCCGCGTGGCTCCGCCGGTTACGGGCAGCGGCACGGTCAAGCGATCATTGGAGATCTGGGCAACCTAGACCACCAGGACATCATCGCATTCCTCGATCACGCGCTGGCGACAGTGCCGGGGCTTGACGCGGATCGAGTGGGCGTGATGGGTGGCTCCTACGGCGGCTATATGACCGCTTGGCTACTCGGTCACGAAACCCGGTTCAAGGGCGGTATCGTGGAGCGCGGCTATCTTGACCCAGCTGCTTTTGTCGGCTCATCCGACATCGGTTGGTTCTTCGTGAAGAACATTCACGGTGCCGATACGGCCGAGTGGGAGCGGCAGTCGCCCACTACGTACGTTGACAAGGTGGTCACCCCCACATTGGTCATCCAATCGGAGCAGGATTTACGCTGCCCGATCGCCCAGGCGCTGCGCTACTACACCGAACTGAAACTGCGCGGTGTGGATGCGGAACTGTTGGTGTTCCCCGGCGAGAACCATGAGTTGTCGCGCTCTGGCCGCCCGTTGCACCGTAAGGCCCGCTTCGAGCACATCCTCACCTGGTGGGCCAAGCACCTGCCGATCAACGCCTGATCCGGCACAATCCGCAACGGCGAAGACGAGAATACGAAGGGAAGCACTACCAATGGGTTCCATCGAGACGGTACTTACCGATCTGCCCGATACCTTGGCCTGGCAGGAGGAGGTGTACCTCCATTTACACCAGAATCCGGAATTATCCGGACGTGAAGTGAAGACATCCGCCTTGGTGGCCGAGAAACTTGCCGCCTGGGGTTACGAGGTTATCAAGATCGGGGGCGGTGTCGTCGGCGTCATGCGCAACGGCGATGGCCCGGTGGTGCTCACCCGCGCCGATATGGACGCGCTGCCGGTCACCGAGGCCACCGGGTTGCCGTACGCCTCCACCGTAACCGACATCGATGACGAAGGCCGTCAAGTGGGGGTGATGCACGCCTGCGGTCACGACGTGCATGTCACCACCCAGCTTGGAGCCGCCGAACTGATTGCCAAGCATCGTGACGCTTGGGGCGGTACCTTTATTCCGCTGTTCCAGCCCGCCGAGGAGACGGTGGGAGGGGCGCAAGGCATGGTGGACGCGGGACTGGTGGCCGCCATCCCCCGGCCAGATGTGGCCTACGGGCAGCATGTGTTCGGCAATAAAACCGGGCATGTCGCCGTACATCCCGGGCCCACCATGAGCGCCACCGACTCCATCCGGGTCACCGTATGGGGCAAGGGAACCCACGGCTCCATGCCGAACCAGGGCGTCGATCCCATA
>JAIRRM010000100.1 GCA_031255975.1 Propionibacteriaceae bacterium
CCCGAGGGCACCTTCACCCACCAGGCGCTGCTGACGCTGCGACCCGACGCCCCATCCCGCCCGTACTCGTCTGTCGCCGCCGCGCTACTGGCGGTGCGCTCCGGCGAAGTAGAGGCGTCCGTCGTACCCATCGAGAACTCGGTGGAAGGCGGAGTGTCCGCCACGCTCGACTATCTGAGCGCCTCCGGTGAGACCCCCTTGTCGATTCAGGCCGAGGTATTGGTGACGGTGAGCTTCGACCTAGCGGTGCGCCCCGGCACCACATTGACTGACATACGTAGCGTCATCACCCATCCGCACGCCGCCGCCCAGTGCCGGGGTTGGCTGGCCAAACACCTTCCTAACGCCGCCATTGTGGAGCGCGGCTCCACCGCGGCCGCCGCGAAAGATGTCGCCGACGCCGCCGCAGATTTCGACGCCGCCATCTGCGCCCCGGTGGCGCGGGAGATGTACGGGTTGGTGGCCGCCGCGTCGGGCATCAATGACAACGAAGGTGCCGTAACCAGGTTCGTGCTGGTCGGTCAGGCTGGGCACACCCCCGCCCCCACCGGTCACGACAAGACCACATTCGTCGCCTATATGCGCGACAACCACTCCGGCGCGCTGCTGGAAATCCTGCAACAACTCGCCGTACGCGGGGTCAACCTGACCCGCATCGAGAGCCGTCCCACCAAAACCACGCTCGGTTCGTACTGCTTCTCGATCGATGCCGAGGGTCATCTCAACGACGCTCGGGTCGCCGGGGCGTTACAGGGGTTGAAGCGCATCTGCGCCGATGTGGTCTACCTCGGTTCGTACCCGCGTGCCGACGGCCAAGCCCCCAGCATCGCCTACGGAGCCTCCGAAGACGATTACGCCTCGTCGAAAGCCTGGCTGGATTCGCTTCGCTAATGCCCGGCGCGCCGTCACAACGGTGCCGGTAGGTTCTGACACCGGTCGAATCCGCCCTCGGTCACGACCGCTGGAATCCCGCCGCTTGAACCTGGCGCTAATCGGGCTCGCCGTATCGCGCTACGACAGCCGCTCGAAAACCCAGATTTCGGGGGCAAAATCGCGATAGTACTCGCTGATATAAAGCCAGTTGCCGTCTTCCGAAAGCACGGCGGGACCGTGCACCACGGTGACCCCCTCGACGACAGTCAGCAGTAGTTTGCCGTCTCGATAGACCCAACTGCCCGAAGCGATCTCCGCGGCGTCGCCGTCCATGGTTTCGATTTCGGCGAAACCGCCGTCGTGGTAGCGAATCTCTAGCACATAGGTATAGTCGTAGCCGGGCAGAAAGACGTCTGAATAAACCTCGCCAGCAGAGTAGATCCCGCGAGCAACCCAATCACCCGCGAAATCATCAGCGTTGGCGTGCTGATTCCAGGCCGGAAATCCAGCCGTGGGGTCGGCCCTGACGCTATCGAAGAGGAACCACTCATCAGCCGCCTCCACAAGGCAGATGACATCCAGATAACCGGCCTCCCATAGGTTGCGCGCTGGGAAGATGGGCCCGACGCGCAGGGTCGCGATCACCTCTGGGCTGGCGTATGCGTCAAGCTCCTGTGCGCATCTCTCCGCGGCATCTTTCATAACGACATATTCGCTGGGATAACTGTCGCTCGAAAGGGAGTACGTACCAATCACTTCGCCCGCATGTGCGATACCGCAGGACACCACAGGCATCTCAAGGTAGTAGATATCCCAGCCGCCGCCGTAGCACTCGCCCGCCAACAGGTCATGCCACGGTTCGACGCGCCACGGCCCGTCCTGCACCGCCGACCCCTGTACGCTACCGGTCAGTGTGGGTTGGTCGTCTGGGGTTGCCACTAAGCACACCGCCGCCTTGCTCTCGCTAGTCCATGACGTCTTGTCGGGCCGGATGAAGATCCCCCGCAACCGCGGGGAATCGGAAGTCAGCGCGCTCCCCATGTACCGCGCAACGACAACATTACAATTGCTACCGGCAAGAGCACCCGCCTGTTCATCCCCTGGGTACTCATCCAATGTGTAGCTGTAGTGGCCAGCTACCTCCGCAGAGTGCGGAGCGGTACAGGCCACACTGCGCACCCCACGGGTATGTCCGTTGAAGTTAACGTCAGATATGTTGAAGCACAACCCGGCCCTCATATCCAACCAATCCACCCATTCGCCAGCCTCACTACTGGAGGTACCGCTGGGTGTGGTTCCCGTGACCCGCAGCATATGCGCAAATATGGTGCAAAATAAGAACAGCACGATGAGCGCACCCACCCAAACAGTTTTTGTCGTGCTGTCCTTAGCCGGCTTCGGTGGCGGTGGCAGATACAGCGGGCGCGCCGTAGCTGAACCGGTTGCTGGCGCGGCGTACGGGTTCGCAGGCGACGCGGCGTAGGGGTCGGGGGCCGGCCAGTCGTACGGATTCGCAACTGTCGCGCCGTATGGAGCGGGGGATGGTGTGGCATACGGGTTGGGTGGCGGCGCGCCGTACGGGTTCGCGGGCGGTTCGCCGTACGGGGCAACAGGCGAGGTGAGATACGGCTCCATAGCTGGCGCGTCATACGAAGATAGCCTGGTGGCCGGGTCCGGTGGCGGCAGCATCCCAGGACGATCATCCGCCGTAGAAAAGCCGCTCGCCGTCGGGCCGTCTATCCCGGAACCGTCGCTCGTCATATCCGCCTCTCCCCGATTGATTACAGCCACGGCATTTCTGCCGATCTACCGTACGGTTAGCGTATCTGATGACACCCCCACTTTTTGGGTGGCGACCGAATTACCTGGAAACCCAGGTTCGCTCAACCGGCGAAACGCCTGCGATGCCTCCAAAGACGATTACGCTCCGTCAGTGAAATCCACCGTGCGGAGGTCAATTTCGCCGCCGGTAAGTACCCATCAGCGACGCCGAACCTCCGCCGATCAATCCCCCAATTGACCCGTAGCCGACCGACGCCGCCGCGCCCTCCGTACCTACGGCGCTAAGGTATTGGCCCTCTCCAGGACGGGGCCTCAATCGGAAGCCCACCGGGCTTCCCTCGTAGCTACGGCGCTAAGGTCTTATTCCCCTCCAGATCGCTCTCGCCAGGCCAGGCCACCGGCCATCCGCCGTAACCCCGCCGACCCCAACTAACTGACGGCCCGGTCAGCCCGGCTACCGCTGAGGGCACCCGCCAATAACCCGACTACACTTATCCCCATGCTTGACGCCAAACTGCTTCGCACCGACCCCGACCGTATCCGCCGTTCCCAGGCGATGCGCGGCGATTCGGTGGAGTTGGTGGATGAGACCATCGTCGCCGACCAAGCCCGCCGTGACGCCATCGCGGCGTTCGAGAGCCTGCGCGCGGAACAGAAGCAGTTAGGTGCCCAGGTGGCCAAGGCGCAAGGCGACGAGAAAACGGCGTTGCTAGCCCGCACCAAGGCACTATCCGATGACGTGAAGGCCGCACAGGGCAGCGTGGACGAGGCCGAGGCGACATTCACCGCACTGATGGAGCGCTTCGGAAACATCGTCGGCGACGGGGTGCCTACCGGCGGCGAAGACGACCTATACGTGATGGAAACCAACGGCACCCCGCGCGATTTCGCGGCAGAGGGATTCACCCCCCGCGATCATCAGGAGATCGGCGAACTGCTGGACGGCATTGACATTCCACGCGGCACGAAGGTCTCCGGCAGCCGCTTCTATTTCCTCAAGGGGCAGGTGGCCCGACTGGAGTTCGCGCTCATCCAGTACGCGCTGGACAAGGCGCTGGAGTTCGGGTTCACACCGATGATCCCGCCGACGCTGGTGAAGCCCAGCGCCATGGACGGCACCGGTTTCCTCGGCCAGGCCGCGCAAGACGTGTATTACCTGCCCGCCGACGACCTCTATCTGGTGGGCACCGCCGAGGTGCCGCTGGCGGCGTATCACTCCGATGAGATCATCGACGCTAGTCAACTGCCACTTAATTACGCTGGTTTTTCCCCGGCGTTTCGCCGTGAAGCCGGTTCGTATGGCAAAGACACTCGTGGCATCTTCCGGGTGCATTGGTTCGACAAGTTCGAGATGTTTGTCTATTGCCGTCCTGAGGAGGCCGCCGCCCAGCATGAACGACTGTTGGGATTCGAGAAGGAGTTCATCGCCTCGCTCGGTATCCCGTTCCAGGTGCTTGATGTCGCCTCGGGCGACCTCGGCCTCAGCGCGGCGCGTAAATACGACTGCTACGGCTGGGTACCAAGCCAGGGCAAATACCGCGAGATCACGTCTACGTCTAACTGCACCGAGTTTCAGGCACGTCGCCTGGGTATCAGGATGCGTGACGCCGACGGGGTGCGCCCGCTGGCCACGCTGAACGGCACACTGTGTGCCATGGCCCGCATGATTATCGTGATCTTAGAAAACAACCAGCAGGCCGATGGTTCGGTGACGGTGCCCGAGGCGCTGTGGCCGTACCTGGGTGGGCTGAAAGTGTTGACGCCGGTGGTTTAAACCGGTTTTATCGAGAGCGCGACGTGACGCGCCTTGTTCGGCGTTGCCGTCACTGACCCAAATGGGTAGCCCCACCAACTTGGTCGCGGTAGGTTCGCCGCCGAAACATTGCCCCACCAGTTCAAGCGGACAATCCCACCCGTACGGTCTCGAAACCGAACGCGCCACGGCGTTGCCCCACTGATTCAAGCGGGTAACTCCACCGTGGCACACAACCCGCCGCCGGCGCGGGGGGCCAGGGTTAGCGTACCGTCGTGCGCCTTGACGATGCTCTTGCGATAGCCAGGCCGAGGCCGACACCCGCATGGCCATCGCTGATACGTTCGCTGCCCCGCTGGAACGGCTCGGCGAGTATCGCGACCAACCGTTCGGTGAGCACGACTCCGGTGTTTTCGACACTCAAGGTGACTGACCTGATCTCGGGGTTGGCGGTGGTGGTGACCCAAACAGGCCGCCTTCGGGCAGATTGTGAACGATGGCGTTGTGTAGCAGGTTTATGCTCAGTTGCCCCAAGAGCGCGCTAGAGCCGTTCGCGCTCGCTACACCGCCCAGCGTCTCAATGCTCACCCCATTCTTTTCCGCCAGCGGCAGCAGGGTTTCGACGGCCTCTTCAACCGTAAGCGACAGGTCTACCGGCGCGCTGGTAAAGGATCGTTGATCGGCGCGGCTGAGCAGCAACAACGCTTCGGTTAGCTCTACCGCCCTGGTGTTGACGGCGCGGAGTCGCCTGATGAGTTCGTCGGTGTCACGGTTCGGGTCGGTTGCGGCGACATCGAGCATGGTTTGGGTGATGGCCAGCGGGGTACGCAGTTCATGTGACGCGTTCGCCGCAAATCGCCGCTGTTCGGCGACGTGTGCCTCCAGCCGAAAGAGCATGGTATCGAAGGCGTCAGCTAGTTCGCGTAACTCATCTTGCCGGCCTGGCATCTGGATACGGTGGGAGAGCGATCCGCTCGCGGCCATGCGCGTCGCCGTCGTGATACGGGTCAGCGGGGCGAGCATTTGTCCGGCCAATATCCAGCCACCCAGCAAGCCGAACAGCAGTAGAAACGCCAACGCCGTGGCCGCGCGGGGAGCGAATGCGACCACCAGATCGGAGCGGCCAGGATACTGGCTGTACTGCCCCCATCCGCTCGGTACGTAACGCAGCAGGAACAGCCACACCACCGCGAGCAGCAGGACGCTGGCCAGCATGAGGAATCCCGCATAGCTGAGGGTGAGCTTGAGCCGTACGCTCAACCCCGGTGCTCTAATCATGTCCGCCTCCCGTACTTTTTACGGTTGTTGCACCCGAACCGGGGGTGGGCGCATTCGTATCGTCCGGTTCGGCATCGATACGGTAGCCCACGCCGGGGACGGTGGTTATCAACCAGGGTTCCCCGAGTCGTTTTCGTAACCCCGAGACGGTGATCCGTACCGCGTTGGTGAACGGATCGGCGTTCTCGTCCCACGCCTGTTCCAGCAGTTCTTCGGCGCTGATGACTCCCCCAGCGGCGGCCACAAGCACCTCCAGTACGGCGAACTGCTTGCGGGTGAGCGGCACGTAGCGGCCATCGCGGTACACCTCGCGGCGGAAAGGATCCAGCCGGAGCCCCGCCAACTCCAGTACCGGCGGACGACGATAGGCACGCCGCCGATCCAAGGCCCTGAGTCGCAGCACCAGCTCTCGTAACTCGAATGGCTTGGTGAGGTAGTCGTCGGCCCCCAACTCGAATCCGGATTCCTTGTCATCGAGCCGATCCGCGGCGGTCAGCATCAAGATGGGTAGCCCGCTGCCTGAGGCGACGATGCTCCGGGCGATGTCATCGCCGGAGGGGCCAGGGATGTCGCGGTCAAGCACGGCGATGTCGTACGTGTTGAGCCCTAGTAGCTCCAGGGCGGTGTCGCCATCTCCAGCGATGTCGGCGGCGATGGCTTCCAGGCGTAACCCGTCGCGAACCGCCTCCGCAAGGTAGGGTTCGTCCTCAACAACCAGCACACGCATGTAGTGAATGCTACGTGGCAAGGCATATCGTCGCTGTATTGAAAAACAGATACGCTCTGGCAACATCGCGCGCTCTTGACTTGACGTATGAGCCAAATCCAAACGGTGCCTCCGCTGCGTCGCCGGGGTTTGCTGCCCCGCGTGGCTTCCCTCGTCATCGGCATCGGCGGTGCCGTCGCTATCGCCGGGGCAATTGTCGTGGTGTTCGAGACGCTTGGCCCGCAACCGGTTCCGGTGATGCGGTTGACGTCGCTTCCGCCAAAACAGGAATACCGGCCAGAGCAGACGGATGACACCGGCCCTGCCACGGCACCCGACGCGACAGCGGTTGACCCGGATCAGAGCCGTAGCCCCTGGTCTGATGAACCCGGCAGCGGCGCGGCTGATGGGGTGCTTCCCGCCGGAGTGAGCGTGTTTGATGACGAATACCCCGGCGTAACCAATCTGAATCCCAAACTGCTGCAAGCTTTACGCGAAGCGGCCCTGGACGCCGCCGACTACGGCGTTCCGTTTTACGTCACCAGCGGCTGGCGCTCCCCCAAGTATCAAGAGCAGTTGCTACAGGAGGCGATCATCGAATACGGCTCGGTAACTGAAGCCGCTCGATGGGTCGCCACCGCGGACACTTCCCTTCATGTGCGGGGAAATGCGGTCGATATTGGCGATTATGAGGCGATGGCATGGCTGGAGCACTACGGTGCCAACTACGGCCTGTGTCGGAGCTACAGCAACGAGCCATGGCATTACGAGTTACGCCCCGAGGCGCTCAAGCATGGTTGCCCCCAGATGTATCCCGATCCCACCGCCGACCCCAGGCTACAAAATGGCGACCAATGATTGGGATTTGTGGCCGCCCGACGTGACTCCGCCACGGTGATTGTCTGCGTCGGCTCCGTCTCCCCGGCCCTACCCATTACCTTCCCGCCTAGACCCCTGTCTCCATCCCAAATCACCAGCCGTAAGTGCATCCAACGGCAGAGAATTGCAGCCACCTCTATTGCCATTGCAGTTTTCTGCAATCCAACGCATGTATACCAAAACTGACTAATGCGGGATACTCTTGACGGCAGGATAAATCTCGCACACGTTGATTGGAGACTAAATGGCTCCCGCTCAGAAATCACCCGGGATTCTGGCACTGCTGTTTGGCCTGGTAGTTGCCGGTGTGATGTGGCTCATACGTTCCGCTCCCACACCAATCAAGATCGGTGTCGGCACACTGCTAGCCGCCATACTGGTCACTGGGGCAGTCAATTCATCGTCTGACACGCCCACACCACCAGGGAATACGCACACGACTACGACCAGTACCACGCGCACCACCACGACCAGTACCACGCGCACCACCACACTCGTGCCGACGACAAGCGCCCCCGTAGAAGCGGCAGTGAACAAACCCACACAAACCTCACAACCTGCTGCTACCACCACGCGACCCCAGCAAGCCAACGAACAGAGCACCGCACCTCAGCAGACTTCAACCACCACAACTACTCAGGCACCCCAGACGACCGCTCCGCCTCCCCCGCCGCCTCCGGCTGACGTGTACTACCCGAACTGCGCTGCGGCCCGAGACGCCGGAGCCGCGCCGCTCCGTATTGGAGATCCAGGATACCGCGAGGAACTCGACAGAGATCGTGATGGCATCGCCTGTGAGTAAGGATCCCCGACCCCGATAGTCCGGATAGATTCCATAGCTGTTAGCAGAGCAGAAACCATCACACAAGGACAGCCTGTCTTGTTTTGTAAACCAGGAATATAGCCGCCGATTCGTGGTGCCTGTCGCTGGTAGCATGGCGGTCGCCCCTGGTAGCGCACCGGAGATAGTTTTGACAAAGGGACTCCGGAACGCAGGTATTACTGTCACTGACGGATTTACCGCAAGGAAGCGACAAATCCTGGGCGTGCGGTTCCCGCGAATGCGCGAAGTCTCGTCGTGCCGCCGTAGCCACCACCCACCGAAGCCCCCGGCCCCAGACTCGTCTGACCCGACTCGACCCCTGGTCTACCCTCGCAGCGTCGCTTTCCAGGGACGCTGTTTGGTGGTGAGTGTCACGGCGTCGATACCGACGCCGAGCGCGGTGAGGAAGATCGCCATTCGGACATTCAAGCCGTTGTCGGTTTGGTGGAAGATCGACAAGCCCGGCAGGTCGTCCACGTCGGGCGAGAGGTCGTACGAATCCGGGCGCGAATCGCGCGGTAACGGGTGCATCAGCACCACGTCCAGGTTGTCCGCTGCGGCAAGGATGTTGCGATTCAGCAGATCGCCGGTGGTGTTCGCCTGCGCCAACTCCTCGGTCATCCGTTCCCGCTGCACCCGCGTGGCATACACCGCGTCCACCCCGGACACGGCCTCGACGACGCTATCGTAGACGTTTACCGCGTGCCCACGCCGTATCGCGTACTGCGCCACGTTGTCCGGCAACTCCAGCGACGGTGGCGAGAACACCTGAAAAGTGACACGCGAGTAGAGGCTCATCAGCTTCAACAGCGAATGCACGGTACGTCCGTATTTGAGGTCGCCAAGGATGGCGATACGGCAGCCGTCCACGCTCTTACCGCGCGCCGTGAGTTCCTTCTCCAGCGTGTACACATCCAGCAGCGCCTGGCTGGGATGCTCGCCAGCGCCGTCGCCAGCGTTGACAACCGGGACGACCGACGCCGCCGCGAACTGTGCCACCGATCCGGCTTCTGGGTGACGTACCACCAGCATGTCGGAGTAGCCGGAGACCACCCGGGCGGTGTCATGAATGGATTCGCCCTTTGCCATGGACGAGAACGTGAACCCTGTGGTGGTGGTCACCTCGCCGCCGAGACGTAAAAACGCCGACTCGAAACTGAGCCTGGTACGGGTGGACGGCTCGAAAAACAGCGAGCAGAGCATCGCTCCATCTAGCACGGTGCAGACGGCTTTACGTTTGGCGATTGGATCGACCGCGTCCGCCAGATCGAGTAGCCGCTTCAGCCTCGGCAAGTCGAACTGCGACACCGAGAGCAGGTGCCGCCCCTGCTCGAATGGCGGAAACTCGGGAGCATCTTGGGTGTCTGGGGGAGTGTCACTCATCGTCGGCCTCCTGCTCGCTGATTCGGAGTCTGCGGCCACCACCTAGCAGGCGTGCGACCCAGACAACTCTAGTTCGCCTGTCGAGATGTGCCCCGACGACCCACCCGTGTTGTATGCCTCCTCTTTAGCGTCATTCCTCACCCTTCTCCTGTGCGCGCGCCCAACCGCGGAAAATGCAACGGGGTATCGAACTGTCGCCGCGACTCCCCGCAGTTGAATGGCAAACCTACGTATCGAAGGGTGTGCTAGCGGCGGCGTTGTGTAACTGCATAAAGGGTTCTTGTCGGGGTGGTGTGTTCTCTCGGGGGAGGAGTGGTGGAAAGGCGTGTCAGGCCAACGCTCACCAATGGCAGGCCGGAATGACGGAGGACAGATAGATTCCGGCTCGGAGGCCGGAATGTCGGAAACGGGGCCGGAATGACGGAGGGGGGGGGGGGTAGTGGGGAGGTATGTCCAGGGTATCCGGAGTCTCTATACTGTTCGTCCTTA
>JAIRRM010000119.1 GCA_031255975.1 Propionibacteriaceae bacterium
CCATTCCGTGTCCGACATCCCGGCGAGTGGGCAGCGGCGACGTCATCACCGTGGTGGACGCCACCGAGAATAATCTGCGTGGTATCAATGTGGCGTTCCCGCTGGGGCGGCTCATCGCCGTCACCGGGGTGTCGGGTTCAGGCAAATCCACGCTTGTAAACCAGATTCTCTACACCGAGTTGGCGCATCGCATCTACAGAGCGAAAGCGGTTCCGGGCGCGCATCGCACCATCGTCGGCACCGAGGCCATCGATAAGGTGATCCATGTCGATCAGTCGCCCATTGGCCGTACTCCGCGCTCAAATCCGGCCACCTACACCGGGGTTTTCGACAAGATACGCGCCCTGTTCGCCAGTACCCCTGAGGCGAAGATGCGCGGTTACCAACCGGGGCGTTTCAGTTTCAATGTGCGCGGCGGGCGCTGCGAGAACTGTTCTGGTGACGGCACGCTGCGTATTGAGATGAACTTCCTGCCTGATGTGTATGTGCCGTGTGAGGTATGCCGCGGCGCACGCTACAACCGAGAGACGCTGGAGGTGCGTTACAAAGGAAAGACCATCTCCGAGGTGCTCGATATGCCCATTGAGGAGGCGGTGGACTTTTTCGCTCCCATCGCGGGTATAGCTCGGCACCTGCAAACGCTGAAGGAGGTGGGGCTGGGTTATGTGCGGCTCGGGCAACCGGCCACCACCCTCTCCGGTGGTGAGGCGCAGCGGGTGAAGCTGGCGGCTGAACTCCAAAAACGCGCCACCGGCTCCACGCTGTATGTGCTGGACGAGCCCACCACCGGGCTGCATTTCGACGACATCCGCAAGCTGCTGCTGGTGCTGAACCGGCTGGTGGACGCGGGCAACACCGTGGTGGTCATTGAGCACAACCTTGATGTCATCAAGACCGCCGACTGGGTGATTGACCTCGGCCCAGAGGGCGGTTCGCGGGGCGGATCGGTGGTGGCCGAAGGTACCCCAGAGCAAGTGGTCGCCAACCCCGATTCCTTCACCGGGCAGTGGTTGGCGCCACTATTGGCCGACACCGAGGCACGTCCAGTACCGGTGGAGACGAAACCGACACGAACGCCCAAGCGTAAGGCTTGATGATGGCGGACCCGGCGAGTTACCGTCCCGCACCCGGCACCATCCCCACCCAACCGGGGGTGTACCGGTTCATTGACGCCGCCGGCGAGGTCATCTACGTCGGCAAAGCGAAAAATCTGCGTAACCGACTCGCCAACTATTTCGGCAACCCGGAGGGGCTGCATTTTCGTACGCGGCTGATGGTGCGTACCGCGGTGCGCGTCGAGTGGAATGTGGTGCAGAACGAGTTCGAGGCGTTGCAACTCGAATACACGTTCATCAAGAAGTATGACCCGAAGTTCAACGTCATTTTCCGTGATGACAAGTCGTACCCCTGGCTGGCGATTACCTGGAGCGACGAGTTCCCGCGAGTTTTCGTAGGAAGGGGCGCAAAACGTAAAGGATGGCGCTACTTCGGCCCGTATCCGGCAGCGTGGGCGGTGCGTGAGAAGGTCGAGCTGTTGTTGCGCGCCTTCCCGATGCGCTCCTGCCGTGACGGGGTGTTCGCCGCCGCGAAGCGTTCCGGGCGGCCCTGCCTGCTGGGGCAGATCGGCAAGTGTGTCGCCCCCTGTGTGGGGCGGGTGAGTGCCGCGGAGCATCGGGCCATCGTCGCCGATTTCGCCTCGTACATGTCGGGGCATTCGACTCGTCTGGTGAACCAACTCACCGCCGAAATGAAAGCCGCCGCCGCGCGGGAGGAGTTCGAGCGGGCCGCCAGGCTACGTGATGCCCTCGCCGCATTGTCGCGGGTCGGCGAGCATAACGCCATCGTGTTGCCGGACGAGGTGTTTTTAGATTGCATCGCCCTCGCCGAGAGTGACCTTGAAGTTGCGGTTTGTGTGTTCCACATCCGTGGCGGTCTGGTGGCTGGGCAGCGTAGTTGGGTGGCGGAACGCGCCGACGATGCCGCCCCGGCTGAGTTGGTCGAGTCGTTTCTGTTGCAGCTTTACGCCGCGTCGGACGATCAGGCCGCAGACGTACCGCCCGAGGTGCTGTTACCGGTGATTCCGCCCGAGCGCGAAGCGCTTATCGAACTGCTGGCTGAGACCAGAGGCGCAAAGGTGCGGGTGAAAGTGCCGCAACGCGGCGACAAACGCACTCTGCTGGATACGGTGGCCAAGAACGCCGCCGAGGCGTTGGCCCGGCACCAGTTGCGCCGGGCGGGCGACCTCACCGCCCGTAGCGCCGGGCTGGATGAGCTGCAAGATGCCCTCGGGCTTGAGAAGGCTCCGTTGCGTATCGAGTGTTACGACATCTCCCACTTGCAGGGCACCGAGGTGGTCGGTTCCATGGTGGTGTTTGAGGACGGTGCCCCGCGCAAAGCCGAGTATCGCCGTTTCGTCATCAAGAGTTTCGAGGGCTCCAACGACACATTGGCCATGGACGAGGTGTTGCGGCGCCGCTTCCGCCGACTGCTGGACGACCGCGCCGCTATGGCCGCTGCCGCCGCCGAGGATGCCGGAGCGGGTTCCACCCTCATCGATCAGGAGAGCGGGGCACCCCGGCGCTTCTCGTACGCTCCGCAGTTGGTAGTGGTGGATGGTGGCCTGCCACAGGTGAACGCCGCTCAACAGGCGCTGGACGACATGGGTATCACCGACGTGGCGCTGGTGGGGCTGGCGAAACGCCTAGAGGAGGTGTGGGTGCCGGGAGAGCGGTATCCGGTGATTCTGCCGCGCGCTTCTGAGGGCCTCTACCTCTTGCAGCGCTTACGCGATGAGGCGCACCGCTTCGCCATCACCCATCATCGCGCTCGACGTAGCAAAGCCATGGTGGAGTCGGTTCTGGATGACGTGCCCGGTTTGGGAGAGGTGCGCCGGAAGACACTGCTGGGAGCGTTTGGCTCGCTGGCTAAGCTTCGTAAAGCGGATGTCACCCAGATCGCCGCGCTGCCCGGTTTTGGGCCGCAGACGGCTACTGCGGTGAAGGCCGCGGTGAGCGCCGTCCGGCAGACCACTGCGGTCAACACCGCCACCGGCGAGATAACCGGGGGCGACGCCGAGATAGCCGAGTAGACGGGTGGGATAATCGAGCCATGAGCACGCCACGGGTAGTGATAGTCACCGGTATGTCGGGGGCCGGTCGGCGCACCACCGCGCATGTGTTGGAGGACATCGGCTGGTATGTGGCGGACAACGTGCCGCCGTCGCTGGTGCCAAATCTGGTCGCGGAGTGCGCCGCGCAAGGAATCGCCAGGTTGGCGTTTGGATTGGATGCCCGCTCCGCCGCCAGCTTCGACCGGTTGCCCGCGATGTTCGAGGCGTTAGCCGAACAGGGTGTCGAACCCGAACTGTGTTTTTTGGATGCCTCGGATCAGGCGATCGTACGGCGACAGGAGTCAAATCGCCGCCCACTGCCGCTGCAAGGTGACGGCACCCTGTTGGAGGGCATTGCCCGCGAACGGGCGTTACTCGCGCAGTTCAGAACTGACGCCGACGTGGTATTTGACACCTCCGATCTCACCACTAACCAGTTGGCGATTCGGGTGAACCATCGCTACGGCTCCGAGGCCAGCGATCAAGGCGCGGTGCTGGTGATGTCATTCGGGTTCAAGAACGGGGTACCGCTCGATGCGGATATGGTGCTCGATGCCCGGTTCTTGCCCAATCCCCACTGGGTGCCGCAGTTACGTCCGCTCACCGGATTGACCGCCGAGGTATGTGACTACGTGATGCTGTTTCCCCCGGCAATGAGTTTCCTCGACGGCCTTGAGACGTTGCTGGCCGTCATCCGACCCGGCCTACTGCATGAGGGGAAGCGCGCCCTCGTGGTGGCTATCGGATGTACTGGAGGCAAACATCGCTCGGTCGTCCTGGTGGAGCAACTGGCGAACAGGCTTCGCAAAACCGGAACGCCAGTTTCGGTGCTACATCGAGACATCGCCAAAGAGTGAAGCCTAGTAAGCCCCGGCGTGCAGATTCACGCGCCATGGTTTGCGGGTTCACTCGCCGTGGGCGCAGGCCGCCTCCCACGCGCTGCGCGTCATCTCCTGGATGCTGTGCCGATTCGCCCAATTGATGTCGCGGGCCGCCAAGTCGGCCGCCGCGACGATACGGGCCGGATCCCCAGGGCGGCGCGGGCCGATCTCGGGAGTGAAGTCGATGCCGGTGGTTTCGCGGAAGGCGTCCATGATCTGCCGTACGCTCAGCCCCATTCCCGACCCGAGATTGTAATGTTCGGCCAGTGTCCGCCCTTCGCTGAGTGCCTGAGCCGCCGCGACGTGGCTCACCGCCAGATCGCCCACATGCACGTAGTCACGTACACAGGTGCCGTCAGGGGTGGGGTAGTCGTCACCGTTGATGCGCGGTGCTTTCTGGGCCCGGAGTTGGGCGATGATAAGCGGAAACAGGTTATGGGGGCTGGTGTCGTACACCTCCGGCGTGACTGATCCGACCACGTTGAAGTAGCGCAACGCCACCGTTCGGAAGGTCGGGTCTGCCACGCGGAGATCACGGAGCACCCATTCTCCGACGAGCTTGGATTCGCCGTAGGGCGACTCTGGCACGGTGGGGGTATCCTCGGTCACCAGTTCGGAGGTTGGGGTTCCATAAACTCCAGCCGATGACGAGAACACGAACCTGTCCACCCCGACGCGCCGCGCCGCCGCGAGCAGATTGACGATGCCGGTCACGTTTTGGGTGTAAGTGTGCAGTGGCCGTTGTACCGACACCCCGGCGTACTTGAACCCAGCGAGATGTGCGATGCCATCGCAGCCGTAGTCACCGAGCACTTGCGCCGTCAGTTCTTCGTCCACCACCGAACCGACGACCAAGGGCACGCCTTCGGGTACGAACTCGCGGTGACCGCTCGACAGGTCGTCCAGCACCACGGGCTGAATGCCTTCGGCGAGAAACGCCCGCACGATATGGGCGCCGATGTAACCAGCTCCGCCTGTGACCAGCCAAGTCATCAACTTTGCTCCTTTCCGTCGAGCACCGTAGCGTCCGGTATCGCACCGCCGACGGCACCAAGGGTCACACTGCCTCTGATCTGCACCCTTGCGCCGAAGCTCCAGTCGCCTTCCACCCGGAGTGAGTCGGCATCCAGTAGCCCGAGAGGGTGCGGCAGCCGGCGCTCATAGTCGGCTATCAGTTTGTAGCAGGATGCCAACTCGACCACCGGCAGCGGTGATATTTGCGCTCGCGGCACCCAATCGTCGCCCCAGACATACGCGTCGGAGCGTAGCAGGGTGAGTTCGGTGGTGGTTTTCACCGGCAGGAAGCGTGATCGGGGTACCGCCACCGCCTGCGCGCCGTTGAAAACCTCAATGGCCGCTCCCATCGCAGCTTCGACCTGTACCACCTGCGGGCTGGCTTTATCGGTGGGATCGACGGTTTTGACGTTACGGATCAACCTTAGCCCGAGCACCCCGCCGGTGACGTTCAGTTTGTCGCGTAAGGCGACCAGATCGAACCACAGGTTGTTGGTGTGGGTGAAGGGATGCTTCACGGAATCGGTGAAATAGCGCAGCTCCTCCGGTGCGGTCTGCGCGGTCTCGCGTAAGATCAGTTGGCCGTCCGAACGGCGACGTACGATGTGTCCGCCTTTGAGATCCATCGGGGTGCGCAAGGTGACTTCGGCGGCGTACGGCGCTCCGGAGCGGGCGAACCAACCCGCCAATGCCGGTGAGGGGATGCAGCCCAGGTTGTCGGAGTTGGAAACCGAGGCGTAACAAAAGCCCGCGTCGATCAGCGCATCGAGCATCCCGGATTCGAGCAGGGTGGGGTAGAGGTCGCCGTGGCCGGGAGGACACCACTCCAGCGCCGGGTTGGTCGGCCAAGATACCGGGGTCAGGTCGGTGAGCAGCAGCTTCGGTTCCTGGCTCTGCATCATGTCGAGCGGTAGGTCGGCCACCGGTAGCTCTGGGTAGCGGGCGAGTGCGTTCAGACAGTCATCGCGGGTGTTGTACGAGTGCAGGAAGACCAGCGGCAGGCGTATCCCGTAACGCGAACGTGCGGCAAGCACCTGCCGGGCGATGATGTCGAGGAAAGTCGCGCCTTCACGTACCGGCAGCAGCGATTTCGCCTGAGCCAACCCCATCGAAGTGCCCAAGCCGCCGTTGAGGCGGATCAACACCGTGCGCGAAAGGGCCGCGACGTCCGCAGTATCCCAGGCGTCCAAGTCGGGAGTCGCCACGTCGCCGAGCGGTTCAACGTCGGCCTCCGCGATCATGCCGGTGACTCCGGCCTCCAACTGCCGGTAGTACTCGGCGAAAACCGCCTGGGCGCTTGCGTTTACGTTGGCAACGGCCATCTTTCGCAGCGCCGCATTCAGGCCAGCGGTGGTCATGAGCGCACCTCCAACGGCCCGCCACCTGGCGCGGCGACGGCTTCTAAGAAGCCAGGCTGTGCCGCGAACCCGGCATCCGCGAACGCGGCGTTGACGCTCTCGCGCACCTGCCGGACATTATCGCGTTTGACAAGGGCGATTGCCGAGCCACCGAATCCTCCGCCGGTCATCCGCGCCCCAAGGGCACCCGTACCCAGCGCGGCAGACACGGCGGTGTCCAGTTCGGGGCAGGAGACCTCGTAATCGGTGCGCAGCGATTCGTGCGAGGCGGTGAACAGTAGCCCCAGGGTGTCAAAGTCGCCTTGTCGTAACGCGGCCACCGCCTGCGTGACCCGGTCGATTTCGGTGACCACATGGCGTACCCGACGGCGCAGCCGGTCGTGCGACACCTGAGCGAGCGCGTTATCGAGTGCGGCCATGTCAAGTTCCCGCAGGTTTGCGACCCCCAGTTCACGGCAGGCCTGTTCGCAGTCGGCGCGCCGAGCGCCGTATTGGCCGTCGCTTAACTGATGATGGGTTCTGGTGTCGATGACCAACAGCACGCAGTCGTTGCTGGCTAGGTCAAAAGGCACCTGCTGTACCGAATCGTCGCGGCAATCGAGGAACAGCGCGTAGCCGTCGCGGCACCGCAGCGAAGCGGCCTGATCCATGCCGCCGGTGGGAGCGAGCGCGATCTCATTCTCCGCTTGGCGGCAGAGGTCTGCCAGCCGGGTACGTTGCGTGTCGTCAGCAGCGAGCCCCAATTTATACAGGTCGGAGGCCGCCAATGCCATCGCGCCCTCGATGGCGGCCGAACTCGACAGCCCCGCGCCGATGGGCACGTCCGAGGTGAAGGCCACGTCCATCCCATTGATCGTGTAGCCGTTGTGCGCCAGCGCCCACAACACTCCCGCCGGGTACTTTGCCCAGCCGCTGGGCCATCCCGGCCCGATCTCGGCCAGCGGCAGCTCCACCACCTCGGGCCACCCTTCGGAGACCAGCCGCAACAGGCCGTCGCTACGGCGCGCTGCGGCGGCGTAGGTGCGTTGTGGCAACGCGATCGGCAACACCAGCCCGGCGTTGTAGTCGGTGTGTTCGCCAATCAGATTCACCCGCCCTGGAGCCGCCCACACCCCCTGCGGTTGGCAGCCGAAAGTGTCGTAAAAAAGGGTCGCACCGCGCAGCCCGGTTCCGATTTCCATGTCTGCTCCGATCCTTTAGAAGTCTTCAGCGCCGAGGTTATGACCAGCCACAAAAACCGCCGCGGCGGGCGCGGTGTGCAGTTCCAGGATGGCGATGCGGTTTCCAGTGGGTAACAGCAGCGGTGCCGGCACATATAGCGTACGCTGTGGCCCCCGCGACCAGTAGCGTCCGATGTTGAAGCCGTTGATCCAAACCACACCCTTCGTCCAGCCACTGGTGTCCAGGAAGTGAGCCACGTCTGAGTTGGGGGTATCGAAGGAACCGAACGCGAAAACCGGCCCGATCAACATGTCGGCTGCCAATTGGGCGGCATCCTCCAGTCCCTCTAGCCTCCCTAAATCAAGCCCCATGGCCTGCCAATGGCCGATCTCGGCTCCGGTCACGGTGGCGGGGCCGATGAGTCCAGTGGCTTCGCCGATGCGAGGGCCATAACCAACCCGCCCCAGATTCTCCACCAGCAGTTCAAGCGAACCGGCGCGGGGTACGGCGAGCCTCCGTTCCCCGTGGTCGCGGGCTAGAACCGCGATAGGCGAGCGATCGAGGAACGCGATGGCGCGGTCGCGCACTTCAGCGAACTCAACCACCGTCGCCCCGGTGGCGATGGTGCGGTAGAGCGTGAATCCGTCGCGTTGCCCGATCTCTTCGTTGGTGGGCAGGTGATCGAAATCGTCGGGGCTGCCGAGCAGATCGAGCGCGTCCCACAGTGGCAGTTGTCGTTCGAGTCGTACCTCGAAGCGTGGGCTGACAGGTGGCGCGCCTCGGTTGGGCACGGCAGGTAGCGGGGTGTACTTGGCGAGCACCTCCCGGAACGCCCAGTATTTGTCGGTGGGGTTCCCGGCCTCGTCTAGCGGGGCGTCGTAGTCGTAACTGGTGGTGATGGAGGCGTAACACCCTTTGTCGCCGGCCCCGTTATCAAACCCGAAGTTGGTGCCGCCGTGGAACAGGTACAGGTTGACTGACGCTCCGCTGGCCAATAACTCATCCAGATCAGCGGCAGCCGTCGCGGCGGAAGTGGTGTGATGCTGTTGCCCCCAATAGTCGAACCAGCCGTTCCAGTACTCCATACACAGCAATGGCCCCGTGGGCTGATGGCGGCGCAGTGTGGCCAGTCGTTGCCGAGAGTTCGAGCCGAATGAGCCGGTGCGGTGCAACTCGGGTAAGCCGCCGTTTGCCAACATGGTGTCGTTCGGTTGATCCACGGTGGTCAGCGGTACGGTGATGCCAGCCTCGCGAATGAACTCGACCAATGCGCGCAGATAGTTGGCGTCGCTGCCGTACGCGCCGTACTCGTTCTCGACCTGCATCAGAATCAGCGGCCCTCCCCGGTCAAGCTGTCGCGGCGCCAGGATCGGCCCGATGGCCTGGTAGTAACCGCGCACGGCTGCCAAGTAAGCCGGATCGCTGCTGCGCACCTGGATGCCATCCCGGAACAGCCAAGCGGGTAGGCCACCGCCAGTCCATTCGGCGCAGATATACGGCCCGGGCCGTACTATCGCATACATCCCCTCGGCCGCCACGCAATCGAGGAATTGCCCTAGATCGAGCGCCCCCTCGGTGTGGAATACGTCTGGGGTGGGCGCGTGGGCGTTCCAAGCGAGGTACGTCTCGATGGTGTTGAGGCCCATCTCACGAGCTTGCTGGATGCGCTCACGCCACTGGTCGGGGTGTACCCGGAAGTAGTGGATGGCACCGCTCAGGATGCGAAAGGGTTGGCCGTCGAGCAGAAAATCGGTATCGCCGATCTCGAAGCGGCTGGTCATGGCTGCCTCTGCCGTGGTGGTGCCGTCGATTCCCGTATGGTCAGTAACGGGGTTACCCAGGTACGGTGCACCGGGCGAGTCGGGTCATGGATGCGATCCCAGAGTAGCTTCGTCGCGGCCACTCCGACGGCCCGGCGGGCCGGACGGATGGCGGTCAACGGCGGATTGAACAGCGCTGCCAGTTCATCGTCGTAGACGATCAACGAGAGATCTTGTGGAATCGAGAGTCCACGCGCTTGCAGATGCTGCCCGAGCGCCATCGCCTCTCGGTCGGAGTGTACAAACAATGCGGTCGCTCCGGTGTCGAAAGCCCGGTCAACTACACGTCGGGCCGTCTGGCCGAAGTCGGGGGAGCGATGATCCCAGACCATCTCTACGAAGCAGTCGTCGGCGATCCCATGGTCGGCGACGGCCTGCTCCCAACCTTTACGGATTCTGGCAGTTGTCGGTGAGGTACGGCTCAACACTAATCCGATGCGGCGGTGTCCGAGTTCGCTCAGGTGGTTGACCGCCATTATCCCGCCGAAGGCGGCGTCCGAGACCACCGACTCCACTGGCATATGCCACGGGCCACAGACGGCCTCGCGTTCGACCAACACCCAGGGCAGACCGCAGCCGTGCAGCCATTCGATGACTTCGCTCGCGTGTGGGCCGCCCATGTTGGGGGCGACCAGCAGCCCCAGCACGTCATCTGCCGCCGCCAGCTGTTCGAGAATTGGCCGTTCGTCGGGGTCTTCGTACGAACCACCACGTAGTGACAGCCGCACCCCCAGTTGGGCGGCGCTCGCCTGCGCCCCCTGTACGATGCCGGGCCAATAGAAGTCGAGGTCGGGCACGAGCATGGCGATATGCCCGTTCGGTTCCGGTTCCTGTTTTGCCCGTCGTCCTGATTCTGGCTTTGGGGCGGGTTCGGTGTGATCGACGTGCGCTACGAGAGTCGCCCCACCATGTACCCGCTCAATGACTCCCTCGTCTTCGAGCACGGTGAGGTCGCGGCGGATCGTGGTGGGAGTGACCCCCAACTCTGTCGCGAGTGCGGCCACGCGGGTGGTGCCCGCCCGGAGCAGCGTCACGATCTGGTCGCGACGCTCGCTGGTCAGCAGCGCTTCATTCTCAGACACGGTTACTCACTTCCAGGCTGGATTTTACTTGCGCCCCAGTAGGACGCAGTGTCAGGCGCGTCAGTTTGGAACCCCAGACGCGCTGTAACGTCGGATCACCCAACGGGCGTTCCGTGACACTTTGCAATGTCGCACCCTCCCACCGGATGTTCACTGCGGCTGCGGGGCGCGCCGGGTGTACCAGCAGACTCTCGCCTCGCACCGTCACATCGCCCGCGATGATCCAGTGCAGATAGGCATCCGCGCAATCGCTGCTATCGCTGATGCGCGCCACGCCATTGGCTCGATCAAGCGTTGTGGTGCGCAACCAGCTAACTCCCGGGGTGAGGTAAGCGCCTCCGATGTCCGCTTGCAGTGATGCCAGTTTCGGTGTCAGTGTGGCGGCGACATCGCGTGCCGTGAACTGTTCGCCTACGCCCTGACCCCGTCCGGCTAACTGAGGCACCGAATGCCAGTCGCTGCGCATCGTCCAGATGCTGTAGCGGGCTTCGGAGAAGGTGTCGGCGGTGTATGTGGGACGGCCCGGATCGACGATCACTGGAACGCCGTCGCTGGCGACGATCACCGATCCGACATCGAGATGGTTGTGGTTTTCGCCGTTGTGTCCGCCCTTGGCGGCGATGCCGAGGCCGCTCGCGTCGCTTGACTGGTGTGCGACCAGCACCTGTGTCGACGGCCACCAAGACTGCAATGGCAGCCGATCATCCGGTGCCGCGGTTAGCGCCGCCGCCCATTCCTTATCTTTCAGGGCGCGCAGCACTCTGGGTAGTCCGTCGCTGAGCAGCGCCAGTGAGCCATCGCGGCGGGCCCCGGCCACGGCGAAAGCCCGAGCGGCCTCATCGTCAGTGTTCATCGCCGCCCGGAACAGCAGATGCCACGGCAGCGGTTCAGGGTAGGCCGCCGCATCCGAGAAATTCGCACACCAACCGCCTCCCAAAGCCATTCCGGCGGGGAACCTTACGGTGTTGCATACCGATTCCAGCCGGAGCAGTTCGGCCGCGTCGGCATTGTGCAGCTCATCGAGCGCTTCTAGCAGCCGTCCGGCACCGTTCCACCAATATCCGGCTCCTTCATCAATGGCACCGTCAAGTGGCAGCGCCGCGACGTAACGCCGTAAATTGTTCGTAGCGCTCTGCCGAAGCGCGGCTTGTTCGGCTGGGTCTTCACAGAGGGTTGCGGCGTATAAGACGTTGCCGGAGATCCAGG
>JAIRRM010000054.1 GCA_031255975.1 Propionibacteriaceae bacterium
TACTTGCGTAGCCATCGCCGATATCGCCAACCAACCGCACCAGGCGCGGCAGCCGTACGTGGGGGCGTCGGCTTTCGCGCACAAGGCGGGGTTGCACGCTTCGGCGTTGCTGGTGAACGAGGATCTGTACCAGCACATTCGGCCCGAATCGGTGGGCAATGGGATGCGAATGCTGATTTCGGACATGGCCGGGCGTTCCAATGTGCAGATCAAGGCGGCACAACTGGGGCTCGACCTCACCGACCGACAGGTGGCGGCGGAGGTGAGCGATCTCGTAAAAGAACGCGAGGCGGTGGGGTACTCGTTCGAGGCGGCCGATGCCAGTTTCGAGCTATTGGTGCGCGGCTATCTGGGCCGGCTGGAGGCGCCCTTCGAGGTCATCAGTTGGCGGGTGTTCACCGAGGAGCGTGCTGGACTTGATCTGGCGGCGGCGTCGGAGGCCACCGTGAAACTCGGTGTAGCGGGGCAGATCCATAACTACGTCGGTGAGGGCAACGGCCCCGTGAACGCACTCGGAGTGGCGCTGGCGCGGGCGCTCAACCCGGCGTTCCCGCAGGTCACCGCGTACGAACTCACCGACTATCGGGTGCGGGTACTCGATACCGACCGCGGCACCGATGCCAGCGTCCGGGTGTTGATTGACACCTCTGACGGTGCCGGGCATCGCTGGACGACGGTGGGAGTTGGTACAAACGTCATAGAGGCATCCTGGGAGGCGCTCTCGGATTCGTATCTGTACGGGCTCATCAAAGGTTTCTAGCTAAGGCGCGGCCAGTTGCGGGTAGATGCGGTTCGGGCACGGTTACCACAGCTGAATCGTTCGTCGCTCACGCTAAACGAAAGCTGCGGTTTTCTGCGAATATGAGCGCATTACTATGTCGATTTCGCTTTTCGGTTGGATATTCGCGTTAAAACCATGAGAATGAACTTCAATTTTGCATTCCCCAAGGCATGGTTGGGGAGTGCTACCCATGACAAATGTCATAAATCTAAACGGTATCGGGCTAACGTTATATCACCCCCCGTGCGTAGGGTCACGGCCTATAAGGAGAAAACAATGAGCGAAAGCCAGCAAGAGCAGTTGATATTCGTCGGTGAACATGTTCAGATCGGCGGCGGTTTCATGGGCATTAAACCGTTGGCGCAGAACGGTGCCGTTACGGTGTCGCAGTCTGGTCAAGTAGTTTTGTACGGAACCAAGGGGCAAGTCATCGACAGCGGCCCCGCCGCCACCGCCATCGCCAAGAAGATGTTTGGTGCGGGAACCTCGGTACGTCTCACCCTCGGTGAAAACAGCTACACGATCAGCACGAACTCGTCCCTCGGGCGGGTGATGAGTGGAGACATCGGTGGGATTTTCGGTGGCAGCCTGGCCAACCGGATCGCCTCGGTACAAGGGAACGTCGGCCTTATCGAAGCCATCGGTATGTTCCAACAGGCGGCGCGGCAGGCTTAGCCGCTAGCCCACTCGTTCCCATACCATCGGGGCGACGGATGGTTGCCGTTCGCCGATGGTGATGGCGTCTTCCAACACCTCCAGTGCCGCTGCGATGCGGGATTCGGTGTCGGTGTGCAGCGTCAGCAACGGCTGGCCTTTGTGTACCGTATCGCCGGGCTTTGCATGTAACAGGATGCCAGCCCCGGCTTGCACCGGGTCCTCTTTGCGGGTGCGTCCGGCACCGAGCCGCCACGAGGCGACGCCGACGGCCAGCGCGTCTATGGTGCCCACGATGCCATCGCGGTCGGCGTACAACTCTTGTGCGAACCGAGCGCGGGGTAGCGGTGCGTCCGGGTCGCCGTGCTGGGCGGCGATCATGGCGCGCCACACATCCATCGCCTTGCCGCTGGCGAGCACGGCGGCGGGGTCGGCGTCCAGGTGAGCCAACTCCACCATCACCTGAGCCAGCGCCACGGTGAGTTCAACCACGTCGGCAGGGCCACCACCGGCCAACACCTCGACCGATTCCGCCACCTCCAGCGCGTTGCCCACGGCGTACCCCAACGGCACGTCCATGTTGGTGAGCAACGCCACGGTTTCCACCCCCGCCGCCTTGCCGAGCGCTACCATACGGGTGGCGAGTTCACGGGCCTGCGTAATGTCTTTCATGAAGGCTCCGGCACCCACCTTCACGTCCAGCACCAGTCCAGCCGCGCCTTCGGCGATCTTCTTGCTCATGATAGAACTGGCCATCAATGGGATGGCGGGCACCGTACCGGTCACGTCGCGCAGCGCGTACAACTTCTTGTCCGCCGGGGCCAGCCCCGGCCCAGCCGCGCACACCACCGCGCCGATGGTGGCCAACTGCCGCCGCATCTCGCTCTCAGTGAGGTATGCCTGCCAACCGGGGATGGATTCCAACTTGTCAAGCGTGCCCCCGGTGTGGCCGAGCCCACGCCCAGAGAGTTGCGGCACGGCACCACCACAGGCGGCGACCAGCGGAGTCAGTGGCAGGGTGATCTTGTCACCGACGCCACCGGTGGAATGCTTGTCCACCAGAGGGCGCGACAGGTCTCGGAAGTCCATCCGCGAACCGGAGTCGATCATCGCTTGAGTCCAACTGGCGAGTTCGTCATCGTCTAACCCCTGGAAATAGACCGCCATCGCCATGGCGCTCATCTGTTCGTCAGGGATGCGGCCATTTGTGAACGAATCCAGCAACCATTTGATCTCGCCGGAGGTCAGTTTCTGGCCATCGCGCTTGCGTTCAATGATCTCCACTGCGTTGTAACTCATCTTCTGAGTATCCCACGTCAAACGGCGGCGCGGGTAAGTGGGCAATGAACTCCAAGGGAGCGCGCGTGCCCTATGCTCTCGTCATGCGTATCGCCAGGTTTACTATCGCCGACTGTCAGCCCAGGTACGGAGTGGTCGATGACGGCCCAGAGCCGGTAAGCATCACTGAGCTGGACGGTGACCCGTTTGCCGCTGAGCCGAAACTGTCCACGCGCGCCCATTGGCTTACGGACGTACGGCTGCTGTCCCCGGTGGCCCCGAGCAAGGTGGTAGGTGTGGGCCGCAATTACGCCGACCATGTGGCTGAGATGGGCTCAGAGGTGCCTTTCGAGCCAGCGCTGTTCTTGAAACCCAGCACGGCGGTGATCGGGCCGGGCAGGTCAATCCGCAAGCCCGCCGCCACAGCCGAATTGCATTACGAGGGCGAATTGGCGGTGGTTATCGCTCGCAGATGTCGTAAAGCGGACATAGCCGAAGTGGGGGAGTACATCATGGGGTACACGGTGGCCAATGATGTCACCGCCCGCGATCTGCAACGCCGCGAGACTCAATGGACTCGCGCGAAAGGCTGGGACACGTTCTGCCCGCTCGGCCCATGGGTGGAGACGGGGATCAGTTTGGACGAGGCAGGGCGGTTGGGGCTGCGTACCTTGGTTGATGGCGAGGTGAAGCAGGACGGCAACACCGCCCAGTTGATCCGGGGTCTGGCCGAACTGGTGGCCTATATCTCCCACTTCACCACTTTGTTGCCAGGTGATGTGATTCTCACCGGTACCCCCTCCGGTGTGGGGCCGCTTGAACCGGGGCAGCAGGTGAGTATTGAGATTGAGAGTGTCGGTACGCTCACCAATCCGGTGATTTCCGAGCGGTGAGTAAGGCGACCGGAGTCTGTTTACTCACGCCGGGCACGGTAGGCTGTGGCGCATGTGTTCTAACGAGGCGGAGGTCTGATGGCGTCGGGTGGTTATCGTCGTAAGACTGGGAGGGCTAAAGCGGGTGGCAAAGCGGTGGAACCGGCGCAACGCAAGCCGACGTTCCGCGAGCGGGCGATATATTCGACTCGCACGTTGAACCCGCCGTCAGGCGTTGATTATTCTCGGGTTCTTTCCGGGCCGGGGCAGCGCCCTGTCACTTCCGTCGCCGGGTTGGCTGCGGTGTTATTGGGGTTTTTCATCATCTATCCGTTGGTGGCGAAGTTGGTGTTGACGGTTGGTTACCTGATGCGAGGTATGCCGGGCACGTCTGCCGAATACACCCGTGACGCGCTGGCTTTCCACTATTGGGAGGGGCTGCTGGCCGCGCATATCGGCTGGGCGGTGCTGATTCCGGTGACATTTTTGCTGCTGCGCTACGTACATCGCCGTGAAGGCATCTGGCTCTCCAGCGTGCAGCCTGGAATGAGGTGGCGTTATCTGCTGTTCGCGGTAGTGATCGCGGCGTTGGTGATGAACGGCGTGTATTGGATGACGTCCGGCAAGGATTTCGGATACAACCCGGAAAGCAACTTGGGGGTGTGGCTGGCGGTCATATTTGTGACCACCCCGTTCCAAGCAGCGGCTGAGGAGTACTTCTTCCGCGGCTATCTCACTCAGGTGCTGGGGTCGCTTATCAAGTGGCGCTGGGTGTCGGTGGCGGCGTCGGCGCTGCTGTTCGGCGCGGCGCACGGGTTTGGGCAGAGCCTACCGATGTTTACCACCCGAGTGGTGTTCGGGTTGGTGATGGGAGCCCTGGTGGTGCTGACCGGCGGTCTGGAGGCGGCGATCGCGGCTCATGTGGTGAACAACCTGTCGGCGTTCACGTACGCGGCGCTGGGAGGCGGAGTCGCCGCCGCCCGATCATTCACCGAGGCGACGTGGGAAGCGGGTGCCATCAACATCGCGTCGTACGCGGTAGTCGGAGTGATCTGCTACTTCATCGGTCGGGCGCTCAAGGTGGCGCGCTACACCCCGGCGCTGGATTAAACGAGACGTTTGGCTTGGGGTCGGGCTATCCATTAGAGTATGTGAGCGTTGCCCAGCAAGTCTGGCGAACTGGGGTATGGGGTAATTGGCAGCCCGCCGGATTCTGGTTCCGTCAGTCCAGGTTCGAGTCCTGGTACCCCAACGCTGACCGAGGGCAAAGCCGGGTTGAGTGGCCTGAAAGGTTGCGGACGCCCAGCCGCTGCGGCGGCGACAATTGAACATGGCCCCGTTGTGTAGTGGTCCAGCACGCGGCCCTCTCAAGGCTGAAACGGCGGTTCGAATCCGCTCGGGGCTACCAGCAACAAGACCCCTAGTCAGAGGCTTATCTGGCTAGGGGTCTTTTGTTGCTCGCAGCGCTGATGACAGGCAGATGACACAGGACTACGCCGATAGCGCCAACTTGCGGGCGTTCTCCATTGCATCAGCGACCTCGACGGCGCGGTCTGGAAACAGGTGGCCAGAGAGATTAAACGTCATCGTTGCCGACTTGTATTCGAGCATGTTTTGAACGGCTTTCGCGTCAGCTTCGGCGGCAAGTGTGGCTCATGTTTTAAGGGATCAAAACTGAGATTGAGCGCTTTGGTATGTGGAAAAATGACAGCGTGATTAGAAATAAAGCATTTGTGCTGGGGTACCGTATTGCCGCGCTCGTTATTATTACCACTGGGTTAATGGACATAGTGGGCGTATTCGCGGGAAACGTCAATTGGTATATCTTTTTCGCATATACCATCCAGTCCAATGTGCTTGTGTGGCTGATGTTCGTAGTGCTTATAGCAAAGACGGCGACTGCTCCCCGGCACAGCGAAGTGGCTGCTGCGGGTCAGTTCGGGTTTTATCCCGTGGCTTCCTTTGCGGTGAGCATTGCGATACTCATAACGATGCTGATTTTCTGGGCGATTCTTGCCCCGATGAGTTGGGCAGGCGGTGGCCTTCTGACGTTCTCGAATCTTGCGGTTCATCTGGTTTGCCCACTTTTGATGCTCGGTGACCGGATCATGTTCTATGGCGGGGGCGTTATGCGAAAACGTGAAGTATTATCCATCGCCGTGTTTCCCTATATTTACATTGCACAGTCGTTCGCACTCGGGTTAACGCGGGCAGTTTATTTCGAGCCTCTCCGTATCGAGGCTTACTACATCTATCCTTTTTTGGACTTCGACGCGCACGGTTACTGGGTTTTCCTCTACATTGCGCTGTTGACAGTGTTTTTCCTAGGCATCGGATACCTTTGGTGGTGGTTCATCGAGAAAAAAGTGACTGCTAATCGGAAATAGACGAGGGGAAAGCAGGGCGACTCTCATGCCCCGTGTGTGGAGTTGCTCGCGGTTTTATCTGGCATATCACATCGGCGGCAATTGCGAGCGATGCCGCCGTATGCCTGAACTTATGAGTATGCGACCGGCAGTGCGGCGAATCGGCGGCATGGCACTTGTCACCGTAGTCTTCTCGCGTGTCACGCTCTGGCTACGCCGTGTCGTTGCGGCGCTGCCGCTCCTAGCTCGGGTCTGGTGCAAGACATCCCTTACCGCGCCGATCTCGGCCACCAAGCCGCCGTCAAATACTTGATCCAGAACGGCAAGTACCGCCAGCTAGCCGAGGCCCTGCTAGCCCAAGGCCTTTACGAGGCGCTACGCCAAGCCGCCCAGGAGGACGAACCGGATGACTGACACTCCAAGTCGCGCAGGTCACGCGCCGCCCGGTCCAAGTCGTAGGTGACTATCACATCGGCCCGGCCTTGGGCTAAGACCTGCTCGACTGGGCCAGAACCGCTGTCACCGTGGCGCTGGCGATGGCCGTGCCCCAGTCAGTGACGGCAGTCCTCAGGCGGCCACGAGTTCGGTGAGGGCTTCGTGGCAGTCGCTCCAAGAACATGCCTCAGTTTGGTGACCTGTTTCGCGCCTAGTACTTGCGTCGCGGTTTATCGCCGTACACACGTTCACCACGCGGCTTCTCGCCGCGCCGTGTTCTATCGCCGTAGGTTCGTGGTTTTTCGCCATACGACCTGGGGCCACTCCCGGACGAGTGGCGCGGCCCTTGATCGGGGGTGATGTCGCCGGGCTGCCCCGCGATGCGCACCGATTGGAGCGCTTTCCATTCCCGGGTCGGCAGTTTGGTCGGTAGTTCCACCAGTGAGAAGTGTTCCCGTACTGTGATCCGTCCGAAATCCTGCCCACTGAGGCCAACCTGTTCGGTCAGCGCCCCGACGATGGCACGCGGCGAGATGCCCTGCCGTTTGCCCAGCCCGATGCGATATACGGTGTAGTCGCCGCCGCGATTGGCGCGGCGCGCCGTGGGTTCGCGTTCCTCGCGATCTCGTTGCGGACGCGCGGGGTGTTCCCGGCTATCGGTTGCGGTTTCGCGGCGCTTCCGGGTGTCTCGCCGTGACGGTTCTGGCTCGGGGTCGGGTTGTAGCAGCATCGGTTCGTCCCCCTGCAGGAGCAGGGCGAGCGCGGCAGCCACGTCGAGTTCCGGCGCGTCGTACTCGTTCACAAAGTGCGTCACCACGTCGCGGAAGAACTGGAGTCGCTCCGAGCCGAGCAGTTCGACGATGGCGGAATCGAAGTTGGTGAGCCTGATGGCGTTCACATCCTCCGCGCTGGGGATGGGCACCTGGGTGAGAACCTGCCGGGTCGCCTTTTCGATGTCGGAGAGCAGGCGGCGTTCCCGCGGTGTGACGAACGAAATGGCCTGGCCACTGCGTCCAGCCCGCCCGGTACGGCCCACGCGATGTACGTAACCGTCTGTGTCGGTGGGGATGTCAAAGTTGACCACATGGCTGATGCGATCTACGTCGAGACCACGGGCGGCTACATCGGTGGCCACCAGAATGTCGAGCCTTCCCGTCCGCAGCGCCTCGATGGTGCGTTCGCGCAACTGCTGTGGCATGTCGCCGTTGATGGCGCTGGCTTGGAAGCCGCGCGCGCGCAGCTTTTCGGCCAAGACCTCGGTCTCGCTCTTGGTGCGCACGAACACGATCATGGCCTCGAAATCTTCCACTTCGAGGATTCGGGTGAGCGCGTCGAGCTTCTGTGGGTACGACACCATGAGGTAGCGGTGGGTGACGTTATCGGCGGTGGCCTGTTTGCCACTCACCTTGAACTCCAGCGGATCATCCAGATACTTCGCCGCGAGCCTGCGGATGGCGGGCGGCATGGTGGCCGAGAACAGCGCCACCTGCTTGGCATCCGGGGTGGCGGCGAGGATGGTCTCAATCTCGTCCGCGAACCCCATCTGTAACAGTTCGTCCGCTTCATCGATGACGAGGTATTTGAGGTTGCTGAGGTCGAGACGCCCACGTTCGATGTGGTCGATGAGACGCCCCGGCGTGCCCACCACCACATCGACGCCTTTCGCCAGCGCGTGCAACTGTGGCGTGTAGCTCTGTCCGCCATACACCGGCAATACGCGCACTTCGGGGAGATGCAGCGAGTAGGTTTGGAATGCCTCACACACCTGAAGCGCTAATTCACGGGTGGGGGCGAGGACAAGTGCCTGTACGGTGTGGCCGCCGGGGGAGAGCCGGTTCAGGATGGGCAATGCGAACGCGGCTGTCTTGCCGGTACCGGTCTGCGCCAGCCCCAGCACGTCGCGTCCTTCCAGCAGTGCGGGGATGGTGGCCGCCTGGATCGGTGTTGGGGTTTCGTACCCGGCGGCGTCCAGCGCCCGCAGCAGCGGGGTGCTGAGTTTTAGATCGGCGAAAGTGGGGATGGACTGGTTGGCCTCACGCGAGGCGTCGTCTGACACCCGTAGATACTAGCCGACACCTGCTAACCGCCAGGCATCGGGGATCAGTCGGCTCAGTCAAATGAGAGTTCGTGGCCCAGTGCGACGGGTACGGCGTCGCGCTGGCTGCGGCATGTATCCCGGGTGAAAGGGGTACGGCACGCCATACCCGAACCTGTCGGTATCGCCCGGTATCCTGAAGGACGTGCCGAAGACCGCTAGTTCATACGACGCCGCCAACCTACTCGTTCTGGAGGGGCTGGAAGCGGTGCGGAAGCGCCCGGCGATGTACATCGGCTCCACCGATACCCGGGGCCTGATGCACTGCCTGTGGGAGATCATCGACAACGCGGTGGACGAGGCGTTGGCGGGCGCTGGAGATCACATCGAGGTGTGGTTGAACGCCGACGGCTCTATCGAGGTGCATGACCACGGGCGCGGCATCCCGGTGGACATCGAACCGAAGACGGGCCTCGCCGGCGTGGAGGTCGTCTACACGAAGCTGCACGCGGGCGGCAAGTTCGACAGCTCCAACTACGGCGCGGCAGGCGGCTTACACGGCGTGGGTGCGTCTGTCGTGAATGCGCTTTCGTCCCGGCTCGATGTGGAGGTGGATCGCGGCGGCACCACCTGGGCGATGAGCTTTCAGCGCGGTGTACCCGGTGTTTTCGCTGGCGACGGCCCCGACGCGGAGTTCACCCCACGAAGCGGCCTCACCAAAGCCGGAAAGACGGCTGCCAAGGTCACCGGTACCCGGGTGCGCTACTGGCCTGATCGGCAGATCTTCCTGAAAGACGCCAAACTGTCCTTCCCACAACTGCTGGAACGCGCCCGGCAGACGTCATTCCTGGTGCCCGGCCTGAAACTCAGCGTCACCGACCGGCGCAACCCGGAGGAAGCCGTTACCGAGGATTTCCGACACGCCGCCGGTATCACCGAGTTTGTGGATTTCCTGAGCGCTGGCGAACCGGTCACTGACATATTGCGCCTTACTGGGCGAGAGCAGTTCACCGAGACGGTGCCAGTGCTCGACGATCACGGCGTGATGACCCCGGCAGACGTCGATCGCATCATGGATATAGATATAGCGCTACGGTGGGTGAACGGCTACGACACCGTAGAACGCAGCTTCGTTAACATCGTCGCCACCCCCAAGGGCGGCACCCACGTACAGGGTTTTGAGCGCGGCCTCACCAGGGCCTTCACCAAATCGCTCGAAGGCACCCGTATTCTGAAATCCGGTGAGGAGGTCATCAAAGAGGACATCCTGGAGGGGCTCACCGCCGTAATCACGGTACGGTTGCCGGAGCCGCAGTTCGAGGGTCAGACCAAAGAGGTGCTAGGTACCCCACCGGCTACCCGGCTGGTCGCCAAAGTGGTGGAGGACGAACTCACCCGCTTCCTCACTTCCACCAAGGCGGCTGAGCGTCCGCAGGCCCGCTTGGTGATGGAAAAGGTGGTGGCCGCATCCCGCACCAGAGTCTCGGCGCGTGCCCACCGTGAGAATCAGCGTCGCAAGAACGCGCTGGAATCGTCCACGCTGCCCTCCAAGCTCAAAGACTGTCGCAGCACCGACATTGATCGCACCGAACTGTTCATCGTGGAGGGCGATTCGGCACTCGGCACCGCCAACCTGGCACGCAACTCCGAGTTCCAGGCGCTGCTGCCGATACGCGGCAAGATCCTCAACGTGCAGAAGGCGTCCGTCGGCGACATGTTGAAGAACGCCGAGTGCGCCGCCATCATCCAGGTGCTCGGCGCAGGGTCTGGGCGCACCTTCGACCTGGACAACATCCGCTACGGCAAGGTGATCTTCATGGCAGACGCCGATTCCGACGGCGCGCACATCCGCTGCCTGCTGGCCACGCTGTTTTTCAGATACATGCGCCCCATGGTGGAAGCCGGGCGGGTGTACGCCGCGGTGCCGCCACTGCACCGTTTCGAGTTGATACACCCGAAGAAAGGCGCTGAGAAGTACATTTACACCTACAGCGACAACGAGTACCAACGCAAACTCGCCGAACTCACCAAACGCGGGCAGGCTTTCAAGGAACCCCAACGCTACAAAGGGCTTGGTGAGATGGACGCCGACCAGTTGGCCGACACCACCATGAACCCGAAACATCGACTGCTGCGGAGACTGACGGTGGACGATGCCGCCATCGCCGAGCAGACGTTTGAGGTGCTGATGGGTAACGAGGTGCCGCCCAGGCGCGATTTCATCATCGCCGGAGCCTACGAGGTAGACGAGCGGCGCATCGACATTTGACGATTTTCACCGGGGTTGGGTCTTTCGCCGAAAAGGAGGCAACGAAGATGAGCGGTAAAGCCATGACCGGCGGGGCGGCGTACGACCTCACCTCCGGCGAGGTGAGTGTATTCCCCGCGACGGCTGAGCGTTTCGACGACCTGGCGGTGCTGCTGGCACCGAAGACGAACCCGGATGGCGACACCTGCTGGTGCATCACTTATCGTCTTCCCGCCGCCGAGAACCAGACGTTACGCGGTTGTGCGCGCCGCGAACGGATGCGGGAGTTCACCCAAGGGGCCACCGCACCTGGAGTGTTGGCGTATGTCTCAGGTCAGGTGGCTGGTTGGGCGGCGCTCGGCCCGAAAACGGAACTGGTGTACAACCGGAGCCGGGGCATCCCCCACCTGGACGATGCCGGGGTGTGGTCACTGTACTGCCTTAAGGTTCGTCCTGGTTTCCGGCAACGTGGCCTTACCGCGGCTCTCATTGAGGGCGCGGCGGAGTATGCCCGCAGCCAGGGTGCCCCCGCCATCGAGGCTTATCCGACGGATAACCGGGGTGCCAAAGTGGATCAGACCATGGCTTACGTCGGCACCCGCGACATGTTCGAACGAGCCGGTTTTCAACTGATAGCCCCTACCGAGCGGGTATCTGGTGGTTTCCCCAGGATGTTGATGCGGTGCGAACTGCGCGGTACTTCCGATAGCGGGGAGCAATCACCCGTTGCTGCATCGTGAATTGCGTGGTATCTGGGGCAGTGGGAAGCGCTCATCTATTGCTGTAGTTGCTGAGATGTCGTGAGCTGCGCGGTATCTCTGAGTGCTACAACGATACCCATATGGCGTGGACTACAGAGTTCGGGCGACTTGGGTTGGCAAGATTTTGCTGAGAGCGAAATGCGTCATTTTCGAGAAACTTTCTATCTCTCAATAGTCATAACTGGT
>JAIRRM010000117.1 GCA_031255975.1 Propionibacteriaceae bacterium
CGTCAAGCGCGACAGCCAGTTGGAAGTCATCTCCTCTACCAACAATACGCTGGAAGTGGTCAATCTCGTGAACTCGGGCACCGACTACTATTACGGCGCCCACGAGAAGCACGAAGATACCGACAGCCCGACTGTCGCGCGGTATGGCGACCTGTACGCGCAGGGCGACACCAACGTCAAGACGCTGGTCAATGGCCTGTCCGGCACGAAGGATCTCGTTGGTTCCGACGTAAGCCGTCCGGCCGACCAGTGGATCGACGGCGCGACGCCGGCGCAGAACAACGGCTACGCCTTCACCGACGTGAAAGTCATCGACGGCCGCACCTTCCAGGGCAACCTGAAGCTCAACGCCATCCTGACCGAACACGTGGTCGGCAAGTACATGACCCTCAAGGATCAGGCGAATCATCTCGCCGGCGCCGACAACGTCACGTTCGAGTACAAACTCGGCGGCAACAGCGACGTGTTCGATCTGGCCATTTCCGCGGCCAACCTCTCCGCTGCGGGGACCACGACGCGCGAAGACTTCATTCTCGAGATCAACGGCGGTGCCGGCAACAACAAGATCAGCACGGCGATCTTCGGCGAATCGACACCGGCGAAGACCGCCCCGATCGACAACGCCCAGTGGAACCAGAACACCGTCAGCGACGGCCTCTATCTCGCCAGCGCGAACGACGCTACCCCTTGGTACGTGAACTCCAAGCAGACCGCCAACCTCTCGATCAACGCGGGCACGGAGAACGATGTGGTCAACACCTTCGGTTCCGGCGACTGGAAAGTCACCCTCGGCACGGGCAGCGACACCTACTACGCCGACAACACCGGGAAGGACATTACGGCCGGCATCGGCAGCTCCACTGGCCGCGCCACCTGGGTCTTCAATACGTCCGACCAGAGCAATCCCACGAATGTGGTAGCCGCGCGCGCCCTCGATGATCTGACTTCGGGCGACAATAGCGCTTACTTGACTTCT
Organism: Propionibacteriaceae bacterium; assembly: GCA_031255975.1. GTDB lineage: Bacteria > Actinomycetota > Actinomycetes > Propionibacteriales > Propionibacteriaceae > WRGV01. The sequence goes on from JAIRRM010000117.1 coordinate 977, forward strand.
GGCGGCGTCGGTGTGGTCGGGGGTATAGGCACCGCCATAGGTAGCCTCTATGGCCTGAAGCTGCGCGTCGTCTTCCAGGACGTGTCGCAAACGACAACCACGGGGCCGGATGCCGCCCATGGTCAAGGCGTGTTCATCAGCAGGGTTATCGAAGTGCAGCCGACGGCGAAAAGCAGATACCTCGTCGACGATCTCGCCATCAACCAGGCGATCAAGAAAGCGATCAATGACGACCCGGTGCTCCAGAAGCTGCTCGTCGCCACGGATGGCCCGGCCAGCACCCTGGTGGTCACCGCGCTCTCCGACGGACAGCATATCGACCAGACAGATCTGCAAGTGCAATTCTCCATCCCGACCGTGGTGGGAGCGGGTGATGTCACGGCTTACGCGGCCGCGATCGGCGCCCTGCCCACGCTCGGTGTTGCCTGGACTGCGGCCCAGCTTCAGCAGGCGCGGCTCCAGGCTTTCGAGACGTTGATCGGCGACACGGTGGATAACACTCTGCCGGGTGTCGCCAACTTCGACGCTTATGGCGAAGATTCAGGCACCGCCGCCACCTATACCGGCTGGTACAGCGCGAATGACGGCACCATCGCCCCCGGCGACAGTTACGCTTCCGCCTTTGCCAATGCCGGTGGCTCGATCATCCAAGGAGCGAATTCCGGTCATGTGTCGGATAACACCATTTATGTCGCCGGCAACAGCAGCGACAAGGATGTCGTGGTGCTCTCCACCGGCGGGCTGAGCAACGATAAACTCGTCTGGGAAGGCATGGGCAACGGCACGGTCACCGTGGTGAACTTCGATGCGACGGATACGGTGGGAGCCAGCACAGCGGCCCATTATAATTTGGCGTTCACGGGTACTCCCACTAACACTTCTGCCGGTACGATCACCATCCATCTGCCAGGGCTTGGTGACGTTACAGTTAGTGGTGTCATCGACACCGGCGGCGCTCTTGGCGGCAGCGCTACAGCCAACGCAACCGCCATCACCGCTGCCTTGACTGCCTTCGTCGCCACTCATTCTGACTGGAGCCTCACCGGTACCGCTGCTGCTAATAATATTGTACTCACGTACAATGGCGGAACCACCTTACCAGGCTTTGCGGCTCCGACACTTACGCTTGGTGGTACCGTCACCGGCACCCTGACTTTGAACCCTGCGGGCAGCGCGGACTTCACTTACGCTGCTCCGGGTGGGGACACCCTCGACTTCACGAGCTACGAAGACGTGTATTGGCTGGGCGCGGCGGTTCTGGATAACACCACTCATGTGGCAACCGGCGGTTGGGATGTGGCTGACACTGCCTTTAATGCGGTTTCCACCAATGCAAGCGCCGTAACCGTTGATGACAGTACTGCCAGGAGCGATACCAACCTGCACGTGAACGACAAGTACATCACGCTGACCCGTAACGAGGATACCGGTCATGCGTCGACGCTGTACAAGGTCGAATTGTGGCAGGCCAAGGGAACCGATCTGGATGCGCAAGCCACTGCTACCGGCGGCGATGCCGAAGACCAGCTCGTGGGCGTGATCGGCTACGTCGATGTCGGTCGCGTTATTGAAGGTACCCTCACTGTCGATGGCGTTCTGGCCAACATCGTCTACTGAGATGTGCCATCCTGGCCCGGCCAACGCACCGGCCGGCCAGCCTCCACAACCCCCGCCCCGGCGGGGGTTTTTGTTGGTGCGCCCGATCTGGGCGTACTCCGTCCCAGGGCGCAGAGGCCCATGCCTGTTTGAGCCCCATCAGAGCGTTGGCGGCAATCATCTCGCCAGGGGGAAGGTCAAGGGGCTCATGACTACCGATAAGAATAATTTAAGGGGTCGAAGTCATTTGAGGAACGATTGGCAGCTCTCGCATAGACGACTTTTGCCGATACGGAATTTCAAAAGAAGCCCGACGAATCCATGGCCTTCCGCTCATGGCTTCAAGTATGGCTTCAGCACCCGTTCGACCAGAAATCTTCCCCCGACCCAACGGGAAAGATGGTCGTTATCCGAATAGAGCGGCAGGCTGTTTTCGTCGAACAGCATACAGGTTTCCTGTGGGCAAAAGGCATTCA